>NZ_JBGLYZ010000019.1:0-101344 GCF_047304345.1 Ralstonia sp. Ralssp135 | reverse complement strand
CCCCCCCCCCCCCCCCCCCCCCCCCCCCCCCCCCCCCCCCCCCCCCCCCCCCCCCCCCCCCCCCCCCCCCCCCCAACTCACTACTCCGGCGAACCACTTGTCCTCAAGGGGCGCATTCTCGCGAAGGTGTAAATGATGATGTTTGATCCATCAAACCATGCGTTAAAAGATGCAGCCCAAGATCGTTGTTTTCTCTGCGGAGAAAAATTCCCCATCGACAAAATTACGCGGGAGCACGTATTCCCAAAGTGGCTTCAAAGAAGGCTAGATATTTGGAATCGCCAACTGACCCTGGTGAATGGGACAAGGATCAAGTACCGAAGCTTTACGGCTCCAGCTTGCGTTGACTGCAATGGAATATCGCTTTCCCGTATCGAAGACAAAGTCGCGACAGCGCTTCCGCTAGGGGCCAAGGCGGTTCGTGCGCTGGGTCACGAAATTTTGTACGTTTGGCTTTCAAAGCTAATGTTCGGTGCGTTGTACGTCGAGGCGCTTTTGCCGTCTGACCGATCCAATCATCACGCTGGGCCAATCCTGCCAAGCACTGTCCTCGAAAATTTCCGACACCTGCATTTCATGATGCAGGCAGCGAGGACTTCCGTAGAATTTCATAGCTTCGAGACTAAATTTCACGCGTCCGTGCTGGTGTTTCCTGTGCAGCGGCATCCTTCTGCTGCACATCGATTTATGTATCGTGATGACGTTCTGCACGGATGTATCGCTGTACGACTTGATACGGTAGGCCTTATTTGTGTTGCGGACGGTGGCGCTCAGGAACGGCTTGCTGAGGAAATTTTTCCGAAGCTTTTTAGCCACAACCTTCACCCGTTGCAGTTTGAAGAAATTTGCGCCAAGGTGTTTGCAAAGGCGCGGACTCAGCGGCTGGTTCCGAAGTACGTCACCGCCATCAGCCCCGGCCGCACCAGCGTTACTCAAATGCCGTTTGGGGGAATGTCGGGTGCGATCTTTGGTGACTGGGACCAGCAGCTTTACGCGCTAATGCTGGCCGACTTTACCGGGTACCCACTCGAAATCATTTCGCCCGGAGAAGGAAAAATCACCTCGTGGATTGGCAACTACGACGAACCCAGCGTCATTGACGTTCGTACGCAGCCGTGGCCATAAGTCATCGACGTGTTGCATCGACCGGTTTAATCTCCAGCCAAGGCAGACGTTCGCTGCGCGGGTGACCGCCTCGGCCTCAAGTTGAACTACATCCCAGGGGGCATCCATAGGTTTCCGTCAATCCATGAAAAAGCTGCGGGAAGCAATGTCCCCAAAGAAAAGCCCGCGAGCCTCTCAGCATCGCGGGCTTTTCCACATCTAGGCCACCATCAGCAGCCCCTCACCTCACTCCCCAGCCACCTTCTTCCGCGGCCCCCGACTAAACCGCGCCGACAACGTCCGTCGCGCCGAATCCAACCCTTCCCCTTTGCCCGCCACCTTCAGGTACGTGTAACCCTCCAGCGCGGCCGTCATCAGATCACTGCCCATCGCCAGTTGCGAATCCTGCATCCTTTCCAGCAACTTCTCCACGCGGGCGAGGCGAGGGCGCAGGGTGTCAAAGCCCACCAAGTCACGTCGCATCTCCTGTAGGCTGAAATTGGCAGGAAGCACGCTGGGGTTGTTGCTCAGCAGTTCCACTGCCTGGCGGCAGAACGCTTCGGACTTGTTGCCCATCTTCATGAGCGTGCTGCGCTGCTCGACTGACAGGTCAATCAGGCCGACGAGCTTTTCTTCCAGCGTCTTCAGCGCACCGTCAATGGCGGTCAGGTCGGTGGCGCTGGGTTGAAACGAGATCAAGTTCTGAGACATTGCGTTCCTTCTAAAGCGGATATCAACGTCATGCCGATTGGCACAACCCGGTGAGGGTGGCTACCGCTGCGGCGTATCGCAATGCTGTACACAACTTTTGACGGAAAGCGCCCGCACATGGGGCGAGCAAGCCCGCTCACGCCGTTCGAATGTTGGAGCGTGAAGCGCGAGCTTTGGACTGTCGAACTCGACTCTCTGAGACTGACGCTCGACTCTCAGACAGTGGAACGTGACCCTCAGACAGTGAAGTTCGAGTGTTTGAGGCTCAAACGCGACCCTCGAAGGGGCGAATTCGACTGTTTGACACTGACGCTCGACCCTCAAACAGTGAAACGCCAGTGTTTGACCCTCGCGTTCCACTCTCTGAGGGTGAAGCGCCACTGTTTGAGGCTGGAGCCTGACCTTCCGACCGTCGCTCCCGACGAATCAAGAATCCAACTTTCGCCGCTGCCCCCATCGCTATAATCCACCTCGCTGCCGCACCAACGGCAGTCGGGTTTGGCGACCTGCACTGGTGGCTCTGGAGAGACGATGCTTCGCGCATCGCCTCCGCACACCCACGCACGCACTACGGCGGGCCGGGTGGGGAGACCGCAAGGTCTGCCGGTGCTCCAGAGAGCCGGTTCGCCAGCCCCGCCGTCAGGCCCGCCACCTCGTCTGGCGATGAGTTGCCGGGCCTCCAACCACCTCTGGAGGCTCTATGCCAAATGGTCCAAGCGGGAACCGCCCCGCGTCGTATCCATCTCCGCCAACATCGCAACCCCCACCGCCCACGTCATCCGACACAGGCAGGCTCACCAAAAACCGCACCTACCTGAACGGCGCCATCGCAGCGCAGGCGTATCTCAAACGCACGCGCACCGCCATGTGCACGCACGGCCAATGCCGGCCGGGCATGCTGCGCGAACAGCTTCAACATCTGTCCGCACACGCGTTTCCACCGGCCTTCATCAAAGGCTTTGTGGATGCGATTGATGCCTACGTATCGATGTCGCTCGGGGGCCGCGATGTCGATCCGCAAACGTGGGACGTACTTGCCGCCGTAGAGCGGCGTGGCTACAGCCAATAACAACAGATTGACGCATTCCCGTGACGGGCGGGGATGCCGAGTAGTGCATTCGCTGCTGGATTTGCTCGCCTTCGGCCATGAGTGGCCGCCAGAGCCCTGGACATCAGTCATGGAATTGAAACGTGCTCAATCCAAAAGGCGGCAGATAGCCAAGCGTTATGCCCACGAACACGGCGATGGAATAGCCGAGTGCTCCTACGTGCAGATGTACTGCGACAAGTACGCGGCCAAGCACCGAGAAACAAATCTGCCGACGCCGTGGGAACCGAAACAACTTCGGTTCAATGTTTGGCACCAATTGCGCCTATAAAGAATCCTGCGGCGCCGAGAAAGAGCGCGTACCGAATGGAGTACTTGGCGCACGAAGGGCTGCTCAGAGTCGACAAGCGCCGCGGTCCTCGCGCGGCAATCGGCCATCAGCAGCCCGTGGTGGCCGTCCGTTTTCGGGCAGACTCTCGGCAGCAAGCCATTGATCGAGATACGGCCACCGACCGCAGCACACACTCTGACGACGGCCGCCCGCATCGATGATGCCGCTGGCACGACTAGACTGCTGGACACCATGAACCTACCCCAGAACACGACCTCGACCAAAGCGCGCGCCGTGCCCATGCCTAGCAACAGCGTGCTAGCGCCGCTTTATGCGGGCGCGGACCTTTTGGACGCTTTCGCAATTCGACTGCCGGCGGAGGCCAGCGATGATCTGGAGGTGTTGGCACGCGCCGCGTTCGAGCGGCAGGCGTGGTGGATTCGTGCGCTCACGCGTGTCCGCGATGTGGCGATGGCGACAGTCGGCGTCAAATCGTCTCGCGCCGTCGGTCTTGCCGGAGCGGCGCGTGGGCCGGTTATCGGTTACTTACCGCTGCTGTCAAAGAGCGCGACGGAGTTGATAGTGGGCGCGGATGACCGGCATCTCGATTTCCGCGCCACCATCCAACTTCGCGCCGATGCGGCAAATGGGCGCGAGCTGCTCGCAGGGACGGTGGTGCATTGCCACAACAGACTGGGACGTCTCTATCTTGCGACGATTGCGCCGTTTCATCGCGTGATTGTGCGGGCGAATTTGGAACGGGCAGTAAGAGAAATGAGGACTTGAGCACGCAGTGGCGGTAGCGGCAGGTTGCTTTAGCGGATCACGAACGTCCGGTTTCGGGCAGGCGATTCACCACGTCCACCGGCTCCTTTGGGTCGGAAGTGGACGGCCGTAGGCAGTGCCATCATCGACCGGTTGAATCCGCAGCCGACAACGGACAGTCTGCCGGTCGGCTACTGCGCGCGAGCAGAACAGCTATCAGCAGGACCTGTACCGTGCGCATCCAAGCCGCACGCGGAACAAGCTTCCTTGGCCATCCCCTGATTCCAGTTCGATGATGCCGTTGTTGAGCTCGACCGCCCACTTTGCTATGGCCAACCCCAGGCCTGCACCGCCGGTTTCTCGCGAGCGGTCTGCATCGATGCGATAAAAGCGCTCGAAAACGCGGAGGTGATGCTCAGCGGCAATACCTGGGCCGTTGTCACGGATCTCAATCACCGCGCAGTCCGGCATGGCATCAACACTCGCCTCAATACGGCCCCCATGCTGGGTGTAGCGGATCGCGTTGCTGATCAGGTTGAACAGCGCCTGCTGAAGCGTCGCCGGATCCACCATCGCTTCGACCCGCTTTGTGCTTGAGCACACGAGCGTTTGTTGCCTCTCTTCGGCCAGCACCCGCAGATGATCGGCTACACCCGCGGTCAACGCGGTGAGATCGCACAAGGTGCGCTGCAACGGCAATGCTCTAGCTTCAGCACGCGTGAGCATCAACAGCCCGTCGAGCAGGCGAACCAGGCGGTCTGTTTCTTCCAGGATGCTGCTCATGGCGTCGGCTTGTCGCGCGGGATCTTGCGGGTGCTGCAGCGCGTTCTCGCCAACGCTACGAATCACCGTCAGCGGCGTGCGCAGTTCATGCGAAGCATCCGCGGTAAAGCGGCGCAAGCGCGCAAACGCATCCTCCAGACGTTCCAACGTGTCGTTGAAGGCCGTGGCCAAGCGATTGAATTCGTCGTCAGGGCCATCGGCGGGCAAACGCTGCGACAGGTTGTCAGCCGATATTTCACCCGCCATGCGCGCCATCTTGCCAACCGGAGCAATCGCCCGCCCGGCGAGGATGTATCCGCCAACGAGACTGATCAACAGTGCAAAAGGCAAGCCCACCCAGGTCATCAGAATGAGCTTGCGCTCGATGACATAGGTTTGTTCCATGTCTTGCGCCACGGTCACCCTGTATGCCACGCCCGCGTGCTGGGTCATGGCAGTGCGCAGGTAGTAGTGGCGGCCATTGGAGGCTTTCTCGACACAGTAGGGGTTGGTGGGATCTGAGGATCTGGCGTTCAACGTGCTTACCTGCCAGGCACGCGTGGTCTGCGCCGGCTGACCAGATGCTGCGATGCGCGCGAGTATTCCGGTATCGCGCAAGCCGGCGCTGTGGAGACCGCTTTCTTCACGCAGCATTTGCTCGACTTGCTCGACGTCACGGTCTACCTGTGTGCGCAGCAGCACCATATTGCTCGCACGCGTGAGCAGGAAGACGCAACAAGAAAACACCAGGCAGATCAGCGTGAGCGAGACCGCGTACCACAGCGTCAGGCGCTGCCGCACGCTACCGGCGCCGACTCGCATCAGCTGGCGTGGCGCAGGATGAAACCCACGCCGCGAATGGTGTGCAGGAGCGGGTGATCGAACCCGATATCAACTTTCTTGCGCAGGCGGGCAATGTGCACATCAATTACGTTGTCCAGCGGCGCCGCACGCGGCACGTCCTGCCAGATGTCGCGCACGATCATGGCGCGCGTGACCGTGCTGCCGCGATGGCGCACCAGACATTCGAGAATCTCGAACTCCTTCGCGGTCAGGTCCAGCAGCCGGCCGTCGCGCGCTACCTCGCGCGTCACCAGGTCCATTTCGAGCCCCGCGTACTTGAGCTTGAGTGCGGGTTCGGCCGCCCCCCGTCGCAACAGTGCGCGTACCCGCGCGAGCAGTTCCGGCAGTGCGAAGGGTTTGACCAGATAGTCGTCTGCGCCGCTGTCCAGGCCGTGCACGCGGTCTTCTACCGTGTCGCGCGCCGTGATGATGATCACCGGCGTGGCTGCATCGCGTGCGCGCAGCGTCGAGAGGATTTCGATACCGCAGCGCCCTGGCAGCATCAGGTCGAGCACCACCAGATCAAACGGCTCCGTGCCCAGCAGGAAGAAACCTTCCTCCCCCGTGCTGGCCACGCGCACGTCGTATCGCTCGCTTTCAAGGTGTTCCTGAATCGCCTGGGCCAGCTTTTTTTCGTCTTCAACGACAAGGATGCGCATGGTGTTTTTTGCCGAGCCCCCGGGGCATTGCCTGGTCGGCGGATTCTACCTTGCGAGGCCTCAGCCTCTTCCTGAATTCTTCGTCAGAAAAGCTTCAGTTGTGAGGCGTTGGCGGGCCCTTCTACGATGCGTCCGTCGACTAGGCATGCAAGCCCCTCGCGCTGCCGCAGCGGCATTCCAATCACGATAGTTCAACCACTGGAGTACACGATGGCCTTGATTACTCGGAGCCTTGTTGCGTTTGTTTTGCTGCTGTCTGGTGTCTTTGCCCATGCTGGCGAGCAGGCCTTTGACCAGAAGTCGTTTGACGACCTGCGTGCAGCAGGCAAGCCAGTTGTGGTGCATGTGCATGCGCCCTGGTGCCCGGTGTGCAAGAAGCAGGCGCAGGTGATTTCTGCGCTGGAATCCGAAGACCGATTCAAGAGCCTGACGGTGATGCGCGTCGATTTCGACACGGACAAAGGCGTGCAGGCCGCGCTTAAGGTCACCTCCCGCAGCACCCTGATCGCCTTCAAGGGCGAGACCGAGCTCGGCCGCTCTGTGGGGGACACCAACCCTGATTCCATTGCCGCGCTGTTGGCCAAGCCGCTGCAGTAGCGCCGCCATGACCGCAACCCGCAACCGATAGACAGGAACGACATGGAATTCGGACTGGGAACCTATGGCCTGGGCTATGTGGCCGGCGTCTTGTCGACCTTGTCGCCTTGCGTGCTGCCGCTACTCCCCATCGTGTTGGCGGGCGCGGCATCAGCGCATCGCTGGGGCGCAGCTGCGCTGACAGCGGGCCTGGCGCTGTCGTTCACAGCGATGGGAATGTTCGTTGCCACGGTTGGAGTCACGATCGGGCTGGATGCAGAGGTGCTACGGCGCATTTCGGCATGGCTGCTCGTGGCGGCTGGCGGCATGCTATTGCTGCCCGCTCTGCAGCGGCGCTTTGTGATGGCCACTGCCGGTGTTGCCAATGTTGGACAGAGCTGGTTGTCTGGCCTCGACGTTGGCGGGCTGCGCGGGCAGTTCTTTGTGGGCCTGGCACTGGGCACCATCTGGAGTCCCTGCGCGGGGCCGACGCTGGGCGCCGCAATCGCGTTGGCTGCTCAGGGGCGCCACCTTGGCAAGATCGCGCTGCTGATGATCTTGTTCGGCCTGGGAGCCGGCACCCCCCTGATGCTGCTCGGTAGGCTGTCAAACGCCACCTTGGCGAAGCTGCGCGGGCGGTTGCTGTCTGCGGGCAGACTGGGCAAGCCGGTGCTTGGCGTCATCCTCATGGTGCTTGGTGTGATGACGTTGACTCGGGCCGACCAGCATCTGGAAACCTGGGTGGTGAACTGGTTGCCGGCCTGGGCGGTGGATCTGACCACGCGCTTCTAGGAATCGGTCTCCGATGGTCTCTACGTGGAGGCGTCGAATCTCGCGCGGTTCTCGACACTGCACCCTTTGCGCAAAATCAGTTCACCGGAATTCAGAATGTCTATCCGCCACACCTTCGCCTGTAGCCTTTCGCTTGTTGCCCTGCACGCGGTGGCCCAAGTTCCGCCCGAGATCGGCGGCAAGCTCAACGCCATCGGTCACGCCGTCGACCTACCGGCTGTGACCGCGTTGTACGCACCCACTCTCAAGCATCAGTCGTACGTGGGCACGCGCGTCACGCGCGAGGTGAGCTACGGCAAAGATGCCGCGCAAAGGCTCGACGTGTTCGCGCCAGACACGCCCGCCACCACACCACGCCCCGTGCTGATCTTCGTGCATGGTGGCGGTTTCGTCTCGGGGGACAAGCACACTGCCGACAGCCCCTTCTACGACAATGTGATGCTGTGGGCCGCACACCACGGCATGGTCGGCGTCAACATCAACTATCGCTTGGCGCCAAAGAACCCGTGGCCGGCCGGCGCCGAAGATGTAGGTCTGGCCACGCGCTGGGTACAGGAGAACATCGCTATGCAGGGTGGCGACCCGCTACACGTCTACCTACTTGGGCACTCAGCGGGCGGCACGTTGGTCGGGTCGTACGTTGGGCAACAGCAATTTCAGGGGCAGTCTGCAACGGGGCTGGCCGGGGTCATCCTCTTGTCGGCCGGCATCGTCGATCCAACCACCGCGGAGCCGAGCGCCCCACTCAAGGCGTACTTCGGTGATGACCCACACCGCTATGCTGAGCGCTCCAGCTTCCAGGGTCTTGTGCGGACCCGCCTGCCCACGCTGGTGGCGGTGAGCGCGCTGGAGCCGCCGCCCTTCGAGCGCCAGGCGCTGCAGTTGCAGAACGCACGTTGCCGGCTGGACCGCTGCGCCTCGTTTGTCCGCTTGGCGGGGCATGACCATCTGTCGACCGTGTTCTCGTTCAATACGACGGACGAGTCTGTCGCCGATGCCGTTCTTGCTTTCATACGCGGCAGTGGTACCGCTCCGACCCAATCCGCATCGAACTAGAGCCGCTAATCTGCGCGGGGCCCCGGTTTTGTTAGCGGCTCTTAGCTAGCCGCGTGGGGTCACGGAACGGACGCTATCCCATGCTGGGCAAGCGTGAACTGGGCGAGCCCGACTTGTAGACAATGCCTTCCCCGAGATCCGGTTCCACAGCGTCAGATGAGATCGAGGCGGAAGAAGAGCGAGTTCCGGTCCACGTAGTCGTACTTCACTGGCACCTCAGTCTGAGGGATCTCCCGAAATCCATTTGCTTTGTAAAAAGCATGAGAGCGCGTTGCGATCGACGGCGTGTCGAGCACAATGGAAACGATGCCAGACGAGCGAGCGAACTCGATGACGGCGTTAAACAACTTCGCCGCACACAGCGTTTGCTTGCCTCTGTAGTCCGCCAGCACGAATAGCTTTTTGAGAATGCCGATGCCATTCGGTTTTGCCTGCAGGCCAATGGTGCCGACAACTCGGCCGTCCTGCGCCAGGGCGACCCAGAATTGCCCGCCAGTCGCGACGTAGTGCGTCTCGATGTCCAAGAGGTCTGGTTGGTCCTCAAGTGAAAGCCCCACCTTGAACTCAACGTTTTGCACGTAAAGGATGGTGTCGATGACCTGTTGCTGTTGCGTCGCATTGAAGAGCTCGACGTTGACGCTGGCGGCGTGCGCGCCTAATTCGGTCATACAAGGACTCCATAAATTTAAGGTACGGCTGTCTCCCCCTCGAAGGGGCGTGCCAGGATTTCGCGAAGAGGTTAATCAGCGGTAGTCGGTGAGCACGGACAACGCCCACATGCCTATTGGCGTTCCATTGGAACCTGCGGAACGATTCCATCAATTTGTTGCATCGACCGGTTGAATCCGCAGCCAACAACGGCCATTCCGCGCCTACGAGTCTATACTCCCGGGCCCGGCAATCTGCGTGATACGACAAGACCAAATGAAAGCAAGAGAACTGTTCATCGTTTTGCTAGGAGCGTTGGCGTTGACTCAACCATCACTATCCTTCGCGCAAAACATCAACGGGAAAAATCTCTACGTACAGAGATGTGCGATGTGCCACGGCGCAGATATCAAGGGCACGGGGCCACTGGCCAAGAAAAGCAATCCCCCCACGCCTGACCTCACGACCGCTGCGTTCAAAAAGCGACTCAATGATTATCCGGGCGTCATCGTCTCATCCGTAATACTTCGCCCGAACGGAGACCTGATTCCGAGAACCTTGAGGGAGAACGGCGTAAAGCTGGCGCCGCACTCCTGGACCGTTCAAGATTTTCGCGATTTGAATCAATACATGCGTGACGTGATTTCTAAAAGCCGATGATTGCGTATTGACCGTCGGCACATGCTCGCGACAGGCATACCGCGTACTGCGCTTGCCGGGGTCCGGGGCCGGTGAGTGCGCCCTGCCAACTCGTTCAACGCGCGGGCGGATGAACGACTTGCATTGCTGACTTGGCAACCCGCCGCATCACAGCGCGCAATGTGACGCGTAGCGCCAGAAATACCCGGGCCCACGATCCCGATATCGGAGTAGAGTGGGGTACGGATATCAGCGGGGCGCATCGTCGGCCCCGGCACAAGAGAAATTTGCCTCGCCTCTGATCGACGCGTCGCGGACGTTCCACCTCGATCCAGCCTCCCAAGCTGCCTCTCCGAGTCGTTTTTCCAGCACGGCTCGCACTTCACCCGCCCCCGGGCATTCTCGCCTTGCCATCAGAGCACCAAGGGCGTAGCCCGGCCCGCTCGCTTTTCCTATGGGAGATCCACCATGGACACCTACCCGACATCCTTCTACAAAGGGTTCGCGATTTACCCCCTGATTTACCCGTTCAACCCACCGCGCGAGTGGCACGAGAAACGCCCCGACCGCGCGTACAGCGTCTCGGTCGTCATCTGTCTTGAAGGCGAGACGATGGACGATGAGCGCTCCCGCGTCTTTCGTCTAAGAGGCGAGCCATGGGACAACGTAGGCGCTGCGAAGCGCGCGGCCGCGCAGGGCGCAGAGGACATCATCAATGGGCTTGTGCCGGGCCAATCTATGGCTGGCGAGTAGACCGTCCTATGAGGTCAAATCCGAAGGTCTGTCCGGTGGCGCTCTCAAGGGCCACCGTCTACGCAAGCGACCCAGCCATGCCGGGCGTCAGGAGTTCGAATGGTTCGAATGCAGTACTCAATCTGCCTGGCTTATGAGATTCGCGATCAGGCCGCAGACTTCATCTTCAATTTTCACGCGGCGCAGACCGCGCGCCAGACAATCGTTGCCGAATCGCTGCAACTGACCCCTGCGATTCCGACCACGCTTCAGACGGAATCGACCTTACTGAATCGTTATCTACGGGTGCGAGCACCGCGCGGCCATCTCGCCATCAACTATGTGGCCACCGTTGATATGCGCCACCTGCTCACACCACCGCAGTCACTGTTTGAAGTTCGTATTGCGGACTTGCCGCTGGACGTTATTCCCTTCCTGGCGCCCAGCCGCTATTGCGAATCCGACCGCCTCATGGCATTTGCTCGCCGGGAGTTTGGCGGGTATCAGCGCGGGTATGCGCTTGTCCTTGCGATTCGGGATTGGGTCTGCCGATATGTACAGTTCATCCCGCTATCCACGAGCGAGCAAACCTCTGCGGTGGACACATTGGTGGATCGGCATGGCGTATGCCGGGACTACGCCCATCTGATGATCGCGTTGTGTCGCGCGCTAAGCATTCCGGCCCGTTTCGCGACGAGCGTCAACTACGGAGCCGACCCTGCTCTCGGCCCCAATGATTTCCACGCATTTGTAGAGGTGTACCTGGGCAACCAGTGGAATCTGCTCGATCCATCAAACGGATCGATGCCCATGGGGCTCCTGCGGATTGGTACCGGGCGCGATGCCACTGAAGTGCCCATCGCAATGATCTTTGGCGATGTTGAGCCGACCCGCCCTCGCGTCGAGGTTCAGGCGCTCACAAGCGCTGAGCCGAAGGCCGATATGCCAATGGCGACTGACCAAGCAATCTGCACTTGGTAAGGCACCTGCGCTGCCTACCATTCCTGCGTGGCCGGAGGAACATCCTCAGGGCCAAGAATGACGTCCACCGCGGCGCGCCCCGCCACCTCTCCTACCAAGTGCGCCCAACGCTTGGAAAAGGGTCCCCCATGAATCTTGATCCGCTTGCCCAGCGCTATCACGCCAGCGGTCTCAATGGGTCCTTCGATCCGGAACCACAGATCAAACATGTCTTCAGACGTCTCAACGAGATCCACATGAATCTGAAAGCCGCGATACTCGGTGGTGCGTGTCATATTGCCTCCGGGGTGCGCTATTTCCTTGCGCCAGGATCTCAGCCCTAGCTTCAGAACACGTCCCGCCGTAAAGGGGTGAACCGCCTTAGGCTCTTATCGTTCCTGCTGCGAACGCAGCGAAGAACGGCAAGGTCGGCATCGAAGGCTCTGCACTGACTGCCGAGTGCGCTGACAGGGCCAGCGCCTGATGCCCAATCTACGCGCATTGCGGTCAGGCTTGGGACTTATTTCGTCAGCACGCTGAGAAGGCGACTTCAGGGCATTATTCGAATCGTCGGAGCGAGATCCGATTTCGCGCGGTACGCTCAAAACCGAAGGCTGACGCCAGGAGGATAGGCAATGAAGTGGTTGACTGTTTTCGCCCTTGCCCTGTGCTGCTGGGCCACCGCATCGCACGCGCAAAGCGGTGATATTGCAGCGCATGTTGAAGTGCATGCGATTCCGTCGTTCACGCTGTCGGACACTCAGGTCTTGACCGGCAGCAAAGATGGAAAGCCCGTGATGGTGGGCGGCGTGCTGCGCCTGGCCCAGGCGAGTGGCCGCCAGCCGGCGGTGGTGCTCATTCACGGCTCCAGCGGCATTGGCCCCAACATCGAAATGTGGGAGCGCATATTCAATGCCCTGGGCATCGCCACCTTCGCCATCGACGGCTTCACGGGGCGAGGCATTGTTTCGACAAGTCGTGACCAAAGCCAACTGGGTCGGCTGAATCTCATCATCGATGCATATGGTGCGCTTTCCGTGCTGGCGCATCATCCGAGAATCGATTCCAAAAGGATCGTGCTGATGGGCTTTTCGCGAGGCGGGCAGGCCACGCTGTATGCGGCGATGCGCCGGCTTCACCGGCTGTGGAATACCAGCGGTGCGCGCTTCCAGGCATACATTCCGTTTTATCCCGACTGCATGACGCGCTATCGCGATGACACCGACGTCGATGCCCCCATCCGGGAGTTTCATGGCGCTGCGGACGATTACGACCCGCCCCAAAAATGCGCGGCTTATGTGGAGCGCCTGCGCAAGGCCGGTAACGACGTTGCGATGACGGTGTACCCCGATGCGCCTCACGCATTCGATCTGCCGTTAGACATGGCACCCACAGTTGCCAAGGGCTCGCAAACGGTGCGGGCGTGCGAGATTGCCGAAGACGAGAAGGGGATATTGATCAACCTCGCCACGCAATCCGAGTTCACGTTCAAGGATGCATGCGTTCAATTGGGCCCGCATGTCGGAGCCAACGCCCAGGCACGCGAAGCTGCCATCCGTGACGTTCGTGCGTATCTGAGCACGCTCTTCTCACGGCAGTAGATTCAGGCATCTGCATCACCTTTTTCCGCATCCACCGTGCGAAACCCGTCTATGAAGGCATCCCCACGCTCCAAGGCCGCTTTGCGATGGCTGAAAGCTGCAGTCATCATGTTCGGACTGACGGCCAGTCTATTCACCGCAACCAGCGAGGCAAAGGAAGTGCAGCACTCCATCAAGAACGTTGTCCTGGTACATGGTGCGTTTGCTGACGGATCAAGTTGGTCTGAGGTCATCGCAGCACTGCAGCGCAAGGGTTATCACGTGACCGCTGTTCAGAACCCGCTCACCTCTCTGGAGGACGACGTTTCTGCCACCCGCCGCGTTCTTGCCCGGCAGTCGGGAGACGTCATTCTGGTGGGGCACTCGTATGCCGGTGCCGTGGTGACTGAAGCGGGGAACGCAGACAACGTCAAAGGCATCGTCTACCTCTCTGCGCTGGTACCGGACAGCGGAGAATCCGTGTCCGATCTGCTGACGCGCCTGAAGGCGCCCATGGATGGCCTGAAGCCCGACAATGAAGGCTTCATCTGGCTCGACGACCCGGCAGCCTATCGCGACGTCATGGCGGGCGATGTACCCGAGCCCCGTGCGCGCATTCTTGCTGCTACGCAGGTCCCTATTTCCGTATCTGCCTTTGCAGGCAAAGTCTCTCATGCGGCTTGGCACGACAAGCCAACGTGGTATCTCATTACCGAAGAAGATCATGCGCTCAAGACGCCAGTGCAGCGCACGTTGGCCCAACAGATTGGAGCCCGCGTGACGACTGTGAAGTCGAGCCATATGTCGTTGGTCTCACACCCCGCCGTGGTGGCCAATCTGATCGATCGTGCCGCGAAAGACGCGCAGCACTAGAGCGTCGGCGGGTTAGAAACTGAGGTGCACCCAGCGCGGCGTCGACGCGATGTTGCGCCGTGAACAGGCGGGAAGCCCTACGCCCGCGAGGACTCTGCGGCGTTGGCCAGTTTCGCCATTGCCTGCGTTGCTGAACGAAGCTCCTTATCGCCCATCTGACCTGCAAGTTCTGCTTTGGCTGAACTCCACACCGGGAGCGCATTCGCCACGAGTCGACGCCCGGATGTCGTGAGGGTCAACTGCTTTCCAGCTCGGCCGCGTCCGCCAGTGGCGTGGACCAAATCCCGGCTTTCCAGATTCTGAACAGATCGGCTGAGGGTAGTGGGGTCGACGCCCGCCTTATCCGCTAGCTCGACCAGCGTCGTTCCCTCGGCTTCACCGATACCAACCAACAGGCTGAACTGCTCCGCCGTTAGCCCGAGCGGCTTGAAACAGGCGTTGTAGTAGCGCGTGAGTGCGCGCGCCGTTGCGCGTGCCCGGAAGCCCGGACACTCCGCAGCAACGTTCTTCAAAGCCTCTGGATCAAAACCCTTCATGCCTACCCCGTTTGACAATCCTGCCTTCCCTTAATAATGTATATGCATTATTTAGGAGGCACAATGCCGGCATACGTACACGTCAATCTACGCATCATCGACTCTGCCAAGCAGGCGGCGCTTGCTCCGCGCTTTCAAGCTGCGCTGCAAGAGGCGGGCGGGCGAATCTTGCATTTCGGCCCTGTCGCGCAGGTTCTGGAGGGGGATAAAGACCCGTTGCCGATGGCCGGCGTGTTCGAGTTCCCGACGCTGGCCCAAGCGCTAGCTTTCTACAATTCCGAGACCTATGCGCCGATCAAGGCCGATCGGCAGGAAGCCCAGGAATCGCGGATGTTCGTTGTCGAAACGCTGTCGTGATTCACGGCTTCCGGCCAAGAAAGCACGTTCCCCGGTACGCATCGAAAAACGCAAACCACTGCGGAGGATGGAAGGATGCTGACGAACGGCTGGGGCTATGTTCAAACATGACGATCGAGGAGCTTCACTCATTCTTGAACAGCACGTTCGATTTGGTCACCGACCCAGTGGAGCGGGGCAGCGCTCGCACATACTTTCTCGGCAACGTGGTGTGGCAGCCGTCGGCGACCACGCGCATCCTTCATGTTGGGTGCGGGGTGAACAACCAGGTCAGCCACATCAAGCTGTGCGTCTCGTCGGACAACAATAACAGTGTGTTTGTACGGTTGCCGGTGACCTGGTTGGAGCTTGAGCAGATCGTGGCCAACGAGATTTCGCTGCGTGCACGGAGCCGGCTGGTGAATACCTAGGCCGGCTGGTTCTGCACCCCGCTACTGAGCCTGCAAAAACGCAGCAACCGCTTTCGCTTGGTCGTCCGACAGCGTGTGTGCAACGGCACTCATCACGGGAGCGTTGGCGCGCGTGCCGTTCTTGAACACCGCAATCTGCCGTAAGAGATAGGCGTCATGCTGGCCCGCCAGCCTCGGGAAGGTTGCGTTGCCCTGCGCTTGGGCCCCGTGGCACGACGCGCATGCTGGTACGCCGTCCGCAGGCAGGCCGTGCTCGAAAATCTCTTTGCCGCGCGCCATCAGTGCAGGATCACCTGCAGGGCCGGCAGGTGCTGTCTGCCGCGCATAGTATTCGGCCAAGGATGCAATGGTTGCGTCGTCCAGCTGCGATGCGATACCCCACATGAAGGCCTGTGCATCGGTCTCACCCCGGCCACGGGTGCGGAAGCCTTTCAACTGCGCTTCCAGGTACTGCGGCATCTGTGCGTCCAGGCGCGGAAACATCGGCGCTTCGCTCTTGCCGTGCACCCCATGGCACGAAGAACACAGCTGCGCGGCAAGCTTCTCGCCATCTTGCGCACCCGCCATGTTCGACCAGCCGATCATCGCCAACGCTGCCAGCGCGGTCAGCCAGACTCGCCTGGGCTGATGGAATCCTTTCATGGCGTTCTCCCCCCTCGCATCTTCGCGCGTGACCTACGGCTAGAACATGAACCAGCCAAGCAGGTAAATCGTGTTGTTGTCGACCGCGTTTCTGCCGTTGCCGTCGTAATTGGCGTGGGCGCCGTTGAACTTCAGGAACCACGTGTACTGCAACGCGAGCCTGATCTGCGGATGCGGTAAATAGTCCAGTTCCAGGATCACGCCTTGTGTGTCTGGTCGCCCGTTGGCGCTGCCCGTCACAGGCGCTTGGGCGTACAGGCCGGGGTCTGCGTTGCCTGTTGTTGAAAAGTACGCGACCGACCCCCCGTACTTGCGCTGGTAGTAGTACGACGCTTTGGCTTTGAAGGTATCGAGATGATCGGTTGGGTTGGCCGGAGTGGGGCCCGCGCCGATGCCACCGCTCGGGAAGCTCGCCCGCCAGTTCTGTTGCTCGTGGATCCATGCCATCTGCGCCGTGAACGCATGGGTCATGGTCAAGTACTGGTACTGCGCGTCGAGCGCATAGTCTTTGAAGCGATCGGTCGGTGTGCCCGGCATGGTGTTGTCGGGATACCGGTTGGCCAGCAACCCGAATGTGCCAAACATGACCGAATGCGAGCCCCACTCCTGGTTGTAAGCCAGACGCCAGTACGGGTTCGCGCCGCTCAAGCGCGCAACGCCGCCCGGGGTTGCGGTGTCCTGCCCGGCACGGAACACAGAGAAGGCCTGATCGGCAGTCCGATAGGCGCCCAGTTCTGCGTAGATATGGCGTTGCCAGAATGCGTATGCGCTGGCGCCTACCACCTGCTGCGCCAGGGCGCCGTCGACAAGGGTGCCCGCCAGTGGAGGCACGCCGATGCTGGGCGCCGCATAGGGATACCCGAATGCCGGCGTGCTGTTCCACACGTCAGACACCGTCGGGTTGTTGTTGACCGTGACGCCGTAGATGAACTCGACGTCCTCGCGCGTGAGATGCCATGCAGCGCGGATATCGGTGTTGTCGAGCGCGCTGTGGTGCGCAATACCGTCGTACGTCCACTGAGCGAAGGCACCCACGGGCCCCGCAATGCGCCCCGCGTAGAACAGGCTCACCTGCTGCGGAACCGTGTCTCCGTTGCGAACGAAGTCGAAATTTTCCTGATCGATCGTCCGCGTGTTGGTGCGCGAAATCTGCACCATGCCCGAGAGCGGAATCGTCTTGTTGTTGGCCAGCGTATAGCCGGTCATTTTGAAGAAGCGGCCGAAGGGTGTCAGTTCAGGAAAGCTGACATGGCACGCCATGCATGCCATCCCGGTCTGACGGGCAAAAGCCGGTACCGCACTGGCTTGTCCCGACCACGCCAAAAGCGCACCGATCAGCAGCCCCGTGAGCGCACGGAGCGCAGTAATTAGACGTCGCATGGTGTCCCTCCCCAATGTTTTTTTCGGTTTTTTCACCAGCACGTACGACCATGAAAGGCGCTATGGCCGCAGCTGTCAAACCTTCCGGGGGCATTCGCCTGATACGGATCAACATTTTTTGAGCGCCACAAGACACGGGCGTGCCTGCAAAGAGAGACGGCGCAACGGTTGTACGTTTGCGCGTTCAATGAGGGGCGAGCGGCGGACCAGTCGATCAGGTCGATCGGGTTGAAGAGGATTCAGCCAGAGTCGGTTGCCGCCGCGTTACTCGGATGGCGAACCTGGCGGCGAGTAGCTTGCGAGCAGGGCCATGCAGCGCTCCCGCAGGAAAGCACTCAGTGCCTTGATGGCGGGGGTCAGTTGCGCACGGTGGGCGCAAATCAAATGCAGCGGCGCGGGCTCGCCATATTCCTGCGGAAAGATCTCGACCAACCGGCCGGCCTTCAAATCGTCGATCAGGTCCAGTCGGGATTTATAGAGCAGGCCTTCGCCTGCGATGGCCCAGCGGCGCACCGCATCGGCATCGTCGCTCACGCGATTTCCGGTGACTGCCACGGTGCGTTCGCCGCTGGGTAGCGTGAAGCGCCAGCGTTCGTGGACTTGCTCGCTCCAGATATACCGAAGGCAGTTGTGGCGCCGCAGGTCGTCCACCTTGACCGGCGCGCCGTGTTGTTCGATGTACGAGGGCGCCGCGCACAACGCACGCCGGTTGTTGTCGAGCAGTTTGATGGCCAGCAGGGATGAATCTGGCAGCGCGCCGTAGCGCACGGCAAAGTCCAGCGGCTGGCGGATAAGGTCGGCCGACCGGTCGCTCAGTTTCAGGTGCACCGATAAACCGGGGTGCTGGTGCTGAAAATCGTCGAGCCACGGCAGGAGCAGGTTTCTCCCGAAATCGGACGGAGCAGACAGCCGCAGCGGGCCGGAGAGTGTTTCCCGGCCACCGGCCAGCGCCTGTTCGCCTTGCTCCCGCGCGCCCAGCATGACGCGCGCGTGCGGCAGGTAGCGCTCTCCAGCCTCAGACAGTTGCATGCTGCGCGTGGACCGTGTGAACAGGCGAGCATCCAGCGCCTTTTCCAGCCGCTGCACAGACGCGCTTGCTTGCGCAGGCGCGATGTTCAGCTGGCGTGCCGCCCCTGAGAAGCTGCCGGCGTCAGCCGTGTGCACGAAGATTTGCACGTCATCGAGGCGGATGATTTTCATTGAAATGCCGAAAGTGTTTGGGCGTGCGGCCCGTTTATCCGCATATCGCTGAAAGATAGCATGGCCCTCATTCACTTCCTGGAGAGCGTGCATGAAAGCCATCGGTTTCTATCAGAACCACCCCATCAGCCATCCCCAGGCGCTGCAAGACATCGAGTTGCCGACGCCTGAACTTCGCGACCACGACCTGCTGGTGGAAGTCAAAGCGGTGTCGGTCAACCCGGTCGATACCAAGATCCGGCGGGGCGGAGACATCCCGGAGGGCCAAGCGCGCATTGCCGGGTGGGACGCAGCGGGCATCGTGCGCGCGGCCGGCCCGTTGGCCACGCGCTTCAAGCCAGGTGACCGTGTCTGGTACGCCGGCGACATCACGCGGCCCGGCACCAACAGCGAACTGCATGCGGTGGACGAACGCATCGTGGGCCCCATGCCGGCATCGCTGGATTTTGCGCAGGCCGCATCGCTGCCGCTAACAGCCATCACTGCATGGGAACTGCTGTTTGATCGTCTGCGCGTCCAGGCGGCCGACCCGACCGAGAACAACGTGCTACTGGTGACGGGGGCAGCCGGCGGCGTCGGCTCCATCCTGACCCAGCTGGCGCGCGCGCTGACGGGGATGACCGTGATCGGCACGGCTTCGCGGCCTGAAACACGCGAATGGGTGCTGGCGCACGGCGCGCACCACGTCATCGATCACCGTCAACCGTGGGCGCCGCAATTGGCAGCGCTTGGTATTGCGCACGTCACGCATGTGGCCGGGCTGAACCAGAGCGCCGCTCACGTGCCGCAGATCGCCGCCGTGCTGCGCCCCGAGGGGCAATTCGCCCTCATCGATGACCCGGCGGATCTGGACATCGGCCCGTTCAAGGGGAAATCCATTTCGATTCACTGGGAACTGATGTTCACCCGCGCCATGTTCACCACCGCCACCATCGCCCGACAACACGCGTTGCTGCGCCGTGTGGCCGAACTGGTCGATCGCGGCGACATCAAGCACACCCTGACGCAGCGCATCGATGGCATCAACGCTGCGAACTTGATCAAGGCACATGTGCTGGTCGAAGCCGGAAACATGATCGGCAAAGTCGTTGTCGCCAACGCTTGAACTCTTCTGACTTCGGACAAGGAGCCTCACCATGACATCCCCCATCGTCCCTACGGCAACGATCAGCCTGGAAGCCGCCCAAGCCTTGCTGGCAGAGGCACGCGGCGCCTGTGCCGCACGCGGGTTTGCCGCGACCATCGCCATTACCGATGCAGGAGGGCACCTGCGCGCGTTCGAGCGTGCGGACGCTGCGCCTTTCCTGACCGCTGACGTCGCCATCAACAAGGCATGGACGGCAGCCTCGTTTGGCATGGCCACGCATCAATGGAACCAGTACATGGCTGAGCCCGCCGTTGCCCCGCTGGCGCACCATCCGCGCCTGATGCCGGTGGGCGGCGGCGTGCCGATCATTTACGAAGGGCGTCTGGTGGGCGGCATCGGTATCTCTGGGGGCAGCGCTGCCCAGGACCACGAGGCGGCCGAGGAAGCATTGCGCAAGGCAGGGTTTCTGTCTTGAGCTGTGAGCCTGCCTACGCGCTCTTCCTCGGCGATTGCAATGAGGCATGGGCGGTGAGGTCCCGCTCAGCCGGTTACTTCAACCGCGCCTTCAGTTCTTCGCTGGCCTGATGCAGCGCTGCACGCGTTGCCGGCACGCCGGCAAGCGCGTTGAGCAGGCCGAAGTCGTGGATCATGCCGTTGTAGCGCGTAGCCGTGACGTCCACGCCCGCGGCATCGAGCTTGCGTGCGTAGGCTTCGCCCTCATCGCGCAACACATCCTTCTCGGCCGTGATCACCAGCGTGGGCGGTAGCCCCTTCAACTGATCGGGCGTTGCCAGCAGTGGCGATGTGTAGATTTGCTGACGCTGCGCCGGGTCGGTCGTGTAGGCGTTCCAGAACCACTGCATCATCGGCTTCGTCAGGAAGTGCCCCTGCGCAAACTCGTCGTACGACGCGTTCTCGAAGCTGGCATTCGTGACCGGCCAGAACAGCACTTGCGCGCGCAGTGCGGGCGTGCCGTGCGCCTTGGCCATCAGCGCCACCACGGTCGCCATGTTGCCGCCGACGCTGTTGCCGGCAATGGCTAGCCGCTTGCCGTCTACGCCAATCTGGGCGCCGTTTTCAGCCACCCATTTGGTGGCGGCGTAGATCTGGTTGATTGCCACCGGATACCGCGCTTCGGGCGACGGCGTGTAATTGACGAAGACGGCGACGGCGCCGGAGTCAGCCACCAGATCGCGCACAAAGCGTTCGTGTGTGGGGAAGTCGCCCAGTATCCAGCCCCCGCCATGCACGAAGATGAAGCCGGGCAACGTACCTTTCGCGCCGGCGGGGCGCACGATCGTCAGGCTGATCGGCTTGCCATCCACGGTGATGGTTTTCTGGCTGACGTCGGCGGGCGGCAGCGACACCTTTGCGGCGGCTTGCGCGCCCACCAGCACGGCGCGAGCGTCGGCCGGTGACAGCGTCTCCAGCGGCTTGCCGCCGCTTGCGGCCAAGGCGTCAAGGAAAGCCTGGGTGTTGCGTTCCACGCCCGGGCTGCCCGCAGCAAGCGCGACGCTTGCTGCCAAAGAGAGAAGGGTGCCGGCGGCAAATCTGGTCATGCGGTTCATGGCAGTGCTTCCAATCGATTGATGGGGGAATGGTGTGAATGGACGTGCGGGTCAGATCAGGCTCAGGCGCACGTCGATGTTGCCGCGCGTCGCGTTGGAATACGGGCAGACGATGTGCGCGCGGTCGATCAGCGTTTGCGCTTCGGCGCGGTCCATGCCGGGCAGGCTGATCTTCAGATCCACTTCAATGCCAAAGCCGTTTGGAATGGCGCCGATGCCAACGCTGCCCTGCACGGACACATCTGCCGGCACGCGGATCTTGTCGCGCGCGCCAACGAACTTCATTGCGCCCAGGAAACACGCGCTGTAGCCCGCAGCAAACAGCTGCTCGGGGTTGGTCCCTTCGCCACCCGCACCGCCGAGTTCGGTCGGCGTGGTCAGACGGACTTCGAGCCGGCCATCGTCGGTAATGGCGCGGCCGTCGCGGCCGCCGGTGGCACGAGCATTGGCACGGTAGAGGACGTTTTCGATCGACATGGTGGTTCTCCTTTGAGAGGGGTGGAGGTGCATGCATCGGCTGTCGAGGCCATGCAATATTGCTTGCTATTAAATAGCGCGCTATTTAATTGGTTTAAAAAAACGGACGCGATCAAGCGCCCGCGGGCGATACGTGTGCGCTCAGGTGGCGTTCTTGAAGAGCCGTCCTCGCAATGCATTCAACTGTGTGCGCAGTTCTTCCAGCTCGCCGGGCGCGCACTCCATGGCCGCAGCCATGCATGCCGGCACTTTCTCGGCACGCTTCTCCAGCGCCTTGCCGGCGGCGGTGAGCGAGATGATCACCCGGCGCTCATCTTCCGCCGAGCGCTGCCGCTCGATCAGCCCGGATGCTTCCAGCCGCTTAAGCAGCGGGGTGAGCGTGGC
Organism: Ralstonia sp. Ralssp135; assembly: GCF_047304345.1. Lineage (NCBI taxonomy): Bacteria > Pseudomonadati > Pseudomonadota > Betaproteobacteria > Burkholderiales > Burkholderiaceae > Ralstonia > Ralstonia sp. Ralssp135. Next base: position 79,224 of record NZ_JBGLYZ010000019.1, on the reverse strand, counting down.
GGAGTCGAGGAACAGCCGATCACCAATCTCGGACACCGTCTGCGCATCCTGCTCCCACAGCACCAGCATCACGAGGTACTGCGAGTAGGTCAGGTCCAACGCCTTGAGCAGCGGCCGGTACGCCTTGTTAATCCCGATCATGGTCGAGTACAGCGCAAAGCAGAGCTGCTCGTCCAGGGCGAGGTCGCGGCGTGCGGAGGAAGGCTTGCGTGTGTTCATGGGTGACAATATAGATAGCGCACTATTGAATTGCACGCTATTTTTTTTTTTGGGTGCTGTTGCGTGGGCGGACGCCGTGATTGGGGCGGGGTCCTACTTGCCCCCACGCTCCTTCAGCCCATATTGCAGACGACCAATTTCGTCGCCGTACAGCAGCGCATCGTTAAAGAGGCGATTGTCATGCGGCACGGGTTCAGAGGATTCACTGTCCCCATAGAAGCAAACGTAAATCTTCCTTGTCTGATGCTCCCATCGAAACATCACCTCCTCAAAGGGATCGTCGATGTAGACATCTCGGGCATCGAACGTAGGGCCTTTGTGAACGGGCATGCGGAATCCTTTTGCGAAACCGGATGGTCGCGGGCGATGTTGACCATTGTCGGCCGACCGCTTGTGGCCGGGCGCAGACCGTGGCATCGACCTCTGCTGTTGCTGAAAACAGATTGTCCAACGCCTCACTTTGAGTTGCCACAGCGGTACCGTTTGCGTCGCAGGCCACCAAGATGGCGCTCGACTCTGCCCCACCGCAGTCACGCTATTCTTCAAGCCTTAGCTCACGACAAGGAGAAGCGCATGATCAAAGTGACGGTGATGTACCCCTACGCCGAAGGCGCGCGCTTCGACCACGACTACTACCGCGAACGCCACATGCCCCTGGTGAAGGCGAGGTTGGGCAATGCCTGCGCGTACTACACCGTCGACAAGGGTTTGGCTGGCAGAGCACCCGGTGAGCCTCCTACCTACGTGGCGATGTGCGCGTTCATCTGTGAATCGATCGAAGCCTACGAGGCCGCCATTCAACCGCACCGCGCCGAGATCCTTGGCGATATCCCCAACTACACCGATATCGTGCCGGTGGTGCAGGTGAGCGAAGTCGTGGTCGAGCGGTCGGCTCGTTGAGCGCCCAGACGGCGCTACAACCAATAACAATGGATTACGCGTTTCCGGGGAGGGGGCGTTACCGCTGAGAATTGTTGAATTGCCTCGGCAGGGCCCCTTCCATAGACTCCGCCCCTGGAAAATTACGGGGAGGCTCCTCCCTCTCCCTAGTCGTCCATGCAGTCCTAGCTCGCCTCGGCCACCCGTCCCGGCCGGGGCCTTTTTTTGTCAGACGGCATGTCGATGCAGCAGCAACGGCACGTCGCAGTACGGGCTGCATTCCTCGACAGCAATCAGTCTTCTTGCGCAAGCCGAGACAAGGCGTCAGCGAGGGCGCGAATCTTGGACTGGGCAGCTCGTTGTGATGGATAGACGACGAAGTACGACAAGCCGTTTTGCGCCACGTCGACAAAAGGCGTGACCAGTGTCCCGGCCCGCAGGCGGTCTCTCGCCATCCGCGGATCACCTATTGCAACGCCATGCCCCTCCGCCGCAGCGGTGAGCGTCAACTCGAGGGTATCGAAAACGAGCCCACGATCCGCGTCAATGTGCGGTGCCCCAACGCTTTTCAGCCAGCATTGCCACTCCTCATGGCTCTGTCCGGGATGGAGCAAGGTGACATGAGCAAGATCGGCTGGCGATCTAAGCGATGCGGCCAATTCGCGCGTGCACATCGGTGTGAGTTGCTCGGCAAACAACGGAACCGCATCCATACCCGCCCAGTGGCCGGTTCCCCGAACGACGATGGCGTCGATGTCGGGCGTAGTGAAATCCGGCGTGTCGTCCGCCGATGTGGAGATGCGCAGTTCTGTTCCAGGCAAGGCGTCATTGATGTCTGCCAGCCGCGGCAGCAACCAACGAATCGCAAACGTCGATGGCACCCGCAGAGTGACGACGGACGCCGTCTTGGCGTGAATGTCTGCGTGTTGAACCAGTTGCGTGAGGATGCTGACGGCTACGGTCAGTAGTTCGCTTCCTTCCGCCGTCAGCGTGAGCCCTGATGCGTGGCGCACAAAAACTGCGCACCGGTAGTGCGATTCCAGTTGCTGGATCTGACGGCTCACCGCGCCCTGTGTTCGACACAGATGATCTGCGGCTTTGCTGATGCTCCCGAGTTGCGCCGCGGCGACGAACGACTGGAACGCTGCCAGCGGCGGGAGTGCCCGCGTCAGATCGGCCAAGGGGTATGCATGGGCCGCATACCCGGGTTGCGGATTTTTCGATTGTTCGGACATCGGTGCATCGATATCGTGCGTGCATCTGGCGCGCGTCCGCACGAGCGTGCGGAGTTGTCAACGAATGACCGGAGAATGAACATGGCCACATCGCCCGAAGCACTATACACGCGGCAGGTTCGCAACTATCTCAAGGAATTGGAGCGCGGCGATGTTGCGGCGATCTGTGCGTTGTTCACGCCGGATGCCCAGATCTTCTCGCCGTTTCTCGGGTGGATGCATCCCGCGCCATTCTTTGCGAAGGTCGAAGCGGCATCTGGTGAAAGCAAAATCACGCCAATCGACATCTGCGTCAGCACGATGGGCGCCCGACGTGCGACCGGTTACTTCATCTATGACTGGGGGCTCAAAGATGGGACGGCGGTGCGCTTTGAGTGCGTCGATGTTTTTGAATTTGACGACAACGGGCTCATCGAGCGAATGATCATCGTCTACGACACCCATTCGATTCGCAGTACGGTGGGCGACAAATATGCGTAGCCAATCTAAGTCGTTCGGAAATGGCGGCCGCTAGCGGCAAAAGGCGGCGGGGTCGATACCGTCATTGCGGTCGTTGGCAACGCCCGAGCACCGGCTCGCGGCGCCCAACTCTGACTAGAATGGGGGCCCGCCTGCCGATGACCTCTCGAATGACGACGAAACAAAGAGTTGCTACAGCGCTGTTTGGCGCGCTCGCCTGGATCATCATCGACCAGGCGACGAAGGCCATATTCAAGCAAATCCTGACGCCCGGCGAAGTCGTGTCATTCCTTTCAGGAAGCCTTCTCGTTCTACCCACCTATAACCACGGCGCGTTCCTAAGCCTCGGGGCGGGAATGTCCGATGCGACTCGCAATATCGTTTTCATCTACGGCGTTCTGGCGATTCTGGTCGGCCTGTTCGTGTGGCTGCTGCGTTCATCCAGGCTGGGCCGTACCGAAGTCATTGCGGCAGCTTGCATTCTGGGTGGGGGGTTCAGCAACCTGTTCGATCGTTGTGTCTACGATGGCCGGGTTTTTGATTTTCTGAACATAGGCCTCGGGCAGTTGCGAACAGGTGTATTCAACGTCGCAGACATTGGCATCATGCTTGGCGTGGCGCTCATTCTCTTCCATGGTGTCAAGCGCGGGCCTACTCTGCCAGGGGCCTCGACCGCCTGAAGAATGCAGTCCCCCAGCGGGCCGGCTGTTCTGCTGCCCGCGAACCTGCCGTGCTACTGACGATCAACGGCGTCGAGGGCTTGGAGCACCGAGCGGCCAGCCCCCGCCAAAGACAGAGACCGGTCCAGAGAGGCCCCTATTGCCGGCACATGCGGCACAGGGTAAAAATCGGTCTATTGCCCAATGTCGACCCGGAGTCGCCTATCCCATGGACCAACCAGCCAAGCTCAATGCCGATTCCTTGGGCGTCGTCGAATCGGTGATCATGGGCATTGCCGGCACTGCACCGGCCTACAGCATCGAGATTACGACTTCCACCATCATCGGGACGGCTGGCACGCAGTCACCGGCGAGCATTCTGGTGTGCGGGTTGATCATGTTTGGCATCGCCTACGCGTTCATCAATATGAATCGCGCCCTGGCGAGCGCCGGCACCTCATATTCGTGGGTGAGCATGGTATTCGGGCGTGCGCTCGGCTTCCTTGCTGGCTGGGCGCTTCTGGTGCTGTGCTGTGTGTTCATGGTGTCTGCCATGATTCCGGCGGCAAATGCCACGCTGCTCATCTTTGATCGGCCCATGATGAACAACGTGCACTACGTGACGTTGATCGCTGCAGCATGGCTCACCATTGTCAGCGCGGTGGTCGTCAAGGGCATCAAGCTCACCAGTTACGTGCAGGTGCTGATGACGATCGTCGAGGGCATCATCCTGCTCGTGATCATCGTCGCGAGTTTCATCGTGTTCCCGCATACGCCAGCGCATCCGTTCTCGTGGGTCTGGTTCTGGCCTTTCGCGTTCACGCCCAAGATGTTCGCCAACGGCGCGTTGGTAGCGATCTTCTTCTTTTACGGCTGGGACGTGACGATGAACCTCAGCGAAGAGACACGGGACGCCAACCACACCCCCGGTCGGGCCGCGTTCTGGTCGATGGTGTTCTTGATGGCGTTTTTCCTCATCTTCATCGTCATTACGCAGCTTGGCCTGTCCGATGCCGAGATCCAGCACTACAACACGAACATCATTTTCGCCATCGCAGAGAAGTTGTTTGGGCCGACCTGGGGCTACGTCGCGATCGTCGCGGTATTGCTGAGCACGGTGGGAACGGTCGAAACCCAGATGCTGCAGTTCACGCGCACGCTGTTTGCCAAAAGCCGCGACGGCGCACTCCACGCGCGCTATGCGCGGCTGCATCCGGTTTGGCGCACGCCCCACATCGCCATCTTCTTCATCTGGATCACGGGGCTCGTTCTGCTGTTCGTGTCGTCCTATCTGCCGACGATCAACGTCATCCTGCAGGATTCAATTACCGCCATCGGCTTCCAGATTTGCTTCTACCTTGGGCTTACCGGGCTCGCCTGCGGCTGGTACTACCGCAAGGTGCTGACGCAGGGCCCGTGGGTCGCCATCACCCATGTCATCTGGCCGGTGGCAAGCGGGCTCTTCCTGTTCTTCATTGCGCTCTACAGCATCCCGACCTTCGACTGGGTCACCAATGTCGTGGGGATGGGCGGCATCGTCATCGGCGTGATTCCGCTGCTGCTGAACCGTAAAAAGATCTGGGTGGCTTCCAGAGCCTGAGCGGCACTGCGCACACGACAATCTGCGGCGCCGGATGCTGTCAGCCTGCACTGACAGCGCCTGCGGGATTGACCTACAGAAACAAGGGCACGCCCGGACAAGACAATTGGCGTCCTCTGATAGCGGCGGCCGGGTGGCCCTCCGATACTGAACCTGGTGGCACCCGGCTCTCGATAAAGGTCATTGTCATGGACGACTATTGCACGCTGTGCGGGCGGCGCGGGCATTCTGCGTCGCACTGCCCATGGGGTTCGTATATGCGAATCCGTCGCTGTTCTCTGCTTCTGTCGAAGGACGGCCGCTCATCTATGTTTCGAAGACTCCCCACTTGATGCGAGCCCATATGCGTTCGTGGGCAAAGTAGGCGATCGACGTGTAGATATTGCTGGCGATCATGAAACCGACTGCCAGGTGAACCGTGCCGGTAAGCAGATAAAGGGTGCCGAAGTCCAGGCACATGATCACGATCCGGTATGTCGCGGCCTTGATCACAGAACGACGAGCGCTGACGGTTCGCACCATGATGTTCTCTCCTGCTTGCGCGCATCGATGCCTGGTGGCGCCGATCGATGAATGCCTTCCGGTTTTGGTACCGCACGGTTTCGGGAAGCGGTGCCGAACATTGCGTCGCCGCTGATGGCTGCCGCGGCAATGCCATGAATGCGCGCCGCCGGCGCCAAACCGCACGATATGATTCCAGTCATAGTGCGCGGCAGACGGTAACGCTAGACTGCGCTGTATCCGACACGGGAGACATTCATGCCGCGCACATCAGTGGCTTATCTACTCGCCGCATTGCTGACCGCAGGAATACTGTCTTCCCCCGCGATTGCCGACACGCCGGCGCGTCAGAAGGACGTCGCTCAGCGGGGGGCGGACGTCATGCCATTCTCCCTCTCGGCAACCACCCACATTTTTACCAAGACGGCCAACGGCGGTGTCCAGCAGGTCGTGACCAAGCGGGACGATCCCGGCCAGGCCGCGCTGATCCGCCAGCACTTGGCAATGATCGCCCGGCAATTCTCCGCCGGCGACTTCGAAGGGCCGGAGCACATCCATGGCAATGCCATGCCCGGGTTGGCGGCACTGCGCGCCGCGAAGCCTGGTGAGCTCAAAATAAGCTATCGCGAGCTGTCCAACGGCGCCGAGATCATCTATCAGAGCGATCAGCGCCCCCTCGTTACCGCGCTGCACCAATGGTTTGACGCCCAATTGGCCGATCACGGCCATGACGCCATGGCGGGGCACGACTCCGGTTCAATGCATCACCACGCGATCGGCGCGGAAAAGCCCGAGTAACACTGCCGTGGCCAAGAAGCCGCCTGGAGGCAGCGTGACGAAGCGGGCGGTGAGTCCATTACATTGCAGACCGCCGAGCGGGCAACTCCGTCGACAAAGCGAACCTGTGCAGCGCGCAATATCATTGCGACGAAGCCTCGCTCGTAACCGGGGCTTTCTATTCGAGTTCAACCGCTTTTCGCGGAATCGAAAGTTGGATGCGGTACCCGCCTTGTGAAAGCGGTCCCGCTGCGAAAGTCCCGCCCAGGCGGCGCACGCGGTCACGAATGCCCGCGATACCTGATGACGGCGGCCGCCCGGCGACCGGTTCGGCTGAGCGCGTGACAACAGCTCCATCGTTGCGAATCGTGAGCTCGCAACTCGACCGGTCGCATCGGAGATCGATCACCACTTCCGTTGCCGACGTCGCATGCCGGGCAACATTGGTCAGACCTTCTTGCACGATCCTGAACAGCGCGGTGGAGGCGGCGTCGTTGAACGCCACCATATGCGTGTTGCAATTCAGCGCGACCCGCAATCCGGTATGTCGTCCGAAATCGGTGACAAGCCAGTCGAGCGCGGGGAGCAGCCCCAGGTCATCGAGCATGGTCGGCCGCAGGCCGGCGGCAAGACGGCGGACCGACGCGAGCGCGTGGTCGATGGCATGGCTCATTGTCTGTGTTCTTTCGCGCGCATACGCCTGGCCTTCTGGCGTGGTGCCTTCATCGGCAAGCCGGCCGGTGATGATCATCTTCAGCGCCGTCAATTGCTGGCCGAGGTCATCATGAAGCTCGCGTGCAATACGCTTCTTTTCTTCTTCGCGAGTGGCCTCGACGCGTGCTGCCAGCTCGCTCGCGTATTCAAGTTGCTTGAGCCGCTCACGCTCGGTGAGATCCCGGGTGACTTTGGCAAAGCCGATCAGCTCGCCGTCTTCATCCCGCAGAGCGGTGATTACCACGTTGGCCCAGAAACGCGAGCCGTCTTTGCGTATGCGCCACCCCTCGTCTTCCCAGCGGCCAAGGGCGACGGCACGCTTGAGCTCTTCGCTTGGATAGTTCTGCGCAATTGCCTCGGCAGGATAGAAGACCGAGAAGTGCTGGCCGATGACTTCATCGGCGCGGTAGCCCTTGATGCGTTCGGCACCGGCATTCCAACTGGCAATGTGACCTGTCGGATCCAGCAGGAAGATTGCATAGTCCTGTATCGCGTCCACCAAGGTGCGATAACGCTCCTCCACGGGCACGTGAGCGATTGCTGCATCGCTTCCCAGTCTTCGCAATCTGCCTGCGTTGGTATCCATACCAAGCCCTCATCGCAACGGGTTCGAGCGCCCAAGGCAAACCTGTTGGAAGTCGCTTCCCGTGCATCTGCATAAGAATATGCTGCCCGGCGACGGCAATCAAAGCAGGCACGGCCACTGCGATGAGGCGCCAGAAAATGCCTGGCCAAGGATTGGCTGCCCGCACGCATTGCATGCTGTTCAGCATTCGCTTTGCAATATGTGCGCAGGCGGCCTGGAGGTTGGTAGCCGCTTCCGGCTACCGACGCTCAAACCTGAGCCATCCCGCCGTCAACAAACAACTCGATGCCATTGATAAAGCTTGCCGAATCCGAGGCAAGAAACGCGACGGCCTTGCCCACTTCGGCCGGCTCCCCCAGGCGGCCCAGCGGCACCTGAGCGGCAAGGAAGTCGAACAGGCCCTGGCGCGTTTCATCTGATGCGAGGCCGCCAAGGCCCGGCGTACGAATCGGGCCGGGGCTCACCACATTCACGCGAATACCCCGATCCTTCAGATCCATCACCCACGAGCGGGCGAAGTTGCGCACCGCCGCCTTGCTGGCGCTGTAGACGCTGAAGTTGGCCGTGCCTTGAACGGAAACCGTGGACGACGTGAGGATGATCGATGCGCCGTCGGTCAGCAGCGGCAGTGCCTTCTGCACCGTGAACAGCACGCCGCGCACGTTGGTGCCGAAAATCCGGTCGAAATGCTCTTCGGTGATGGCGCCCAGCGGCATCATGTCGCCGCCGCCAGCATTGGCGAACAGGATGTCGAGCTTGCCGGCCACCTTGGCAATCTGGGCATAGACGGCGTCGAGGTCCGACAGCACCGACGCATCGGCCCGCAGTGCGGTGGCCCCAGCGCCGATCTCTGCGACGGCGGCATCGAGTTCAGCCTGACGGCGGCCGGTGATAAACACGCGCGCGCCTTGGGCCGCGAGTTCCTTGGCGGCGCCAAGGCCGATGCCGCTGCTGCCACCCGTGACGAGGGCGATCTTGCCTTCCAGTTGCTTGCTCATGATGTGCTCCATGTCGTGATTTCAGGTTTGGATGAATGACCTCGCGCCGGGTGCTGCCTTGTTCTGCGTTCGCCCCGTCGCGTTGGGCATGGAGGCACTGTAGGGCCCAGAAACTTTTCGAAAAAGCGCTGCAAACAGAATTACTATCCACAATTGTGGATAATTGGCGGCTGCACGCGCAGCACAGAGGGCACTCGAATGGATCAACTAATGGCAATGCGTTCCTTTGCCCGCGTGGTGGAGGCTGGCAGCTTTACGCGGGCGGCCGATTCGCTCGACATGCCCATTGCCACCGTCAGCAAGCAGGTGCAGGAACTGGAGGCGCACCTGGGTGTGCGCCTGCTGCAGCGAACGACACGGCGCGTGACGGTGACGCCGGAAGGGCAGGATTACTACGCCAAGAGCACGCGCATCCTGCGCGATCTGGAAGACATCGATGCCTCGTTCAGCCTCGCAAGCGGGCGGCCGCGCGGGTCCTTGCGCATCGATGTCGGCGGCTCGACGGCGCACGATGTACTCATTCCCCTGCTGCCGGAATTCGTGGCGCGCTATCCAGAGATCAGGATCGACCTGGGCGTGTCAGACCGTTCGGTGGATCTGATTGCGGACAACGTCGACTGCGTCATTCGTGGTGGCCCGCTGGACAACTCGTCCCTGGTCGCACGCCATCTGGGCAACGCGCCGCTGGTCACGTGCGCCACCCCGGGATACCTCAAGCAATACGGCACGCCGGCTTATCCCGATGAACTCAAGAATGGCCACCGGCTGGTGAGCTACGTATTCAGCCAGACGGGGCGATCTGTTCCATTCCGCTTCGAGCGCGACGGCGAGAAGACCGAGATCAAGGTCGAGCATCGCATCGGTGTGAACGAGAGCAATGCGCATCTGGCCGCCTGCCTTGCCGGCCTGGGCATCGTGCAGACCTTTGGTTATGCGGCCGAAGCGGCGATCAACGACGGTGCTCTGGTGGAAATCCTGAAGCCGTGGCGGCCCGCGCCTTACCCCTTCCATGTTGTCTATCCGCAGACGCGCCACGTCACGCACCGCCTCAGAGTGTTCATTGACTGGCTCGTGGAGTCTTTTCCGGCTCGGGTGGGGCGGGGGCCGGCGAAGTAACTCCGTGCATGGGCGCGATTGTCGCTGTGGATAAACACGTGAAGAACTTCAGGGACAACTGTGTTGGCTGTCCGGGGTCAGGTTGTCCACAGCACGGGAATAACTTTGGTGTCTGCCAAGAGGGTGGGGCGCACTCTGCACGAGTCATCCACGCCACGGCACACGCTGTCCGATGGGTTGTGCATTTCGCAAGCAGTTGATGCGAAAGCGTTTTCTGCAGCTATCCACAGAAACCATCCACCGTTATCTACTACTACTATTTTTATATACAGAAGAAATAAAGAAGACAGCAAAGACGGGCGAACCAAATGCTCATGGGCGCTTGATCTGCAGGGCTTGATCAAGAAACTCGAACATACGGCGTTCTGAGTCTTCCGTGGCTTGCGGGCTGTAGTGATAGACGACCTGATGGCCACGCACGTCGGTCTTGCTGAAGTTGTTCAGGCGCTGGCAGTCCCAGCAGTGCGTGGTGTCGGGATAGACGTACCACTGCACGGGCGCACCGGCATCCTTGGCGGCCTGCAACCTGGAGACGCACTCTGCGGCGGGGCCTTCGGTGTCGGCTTCACCCATCAGCACGAGCAGGGGGCGGTCGATGTCGGGGTTGAGGATGTCGAGCGGAGTGCCGTTGCGCAGCTTGAGACCGGAGCACACAGGGTAGAACGCGACGGCGGCTGCGAAGCGCGTGCCGTCTCCCAGCGCTTCTGCCCAGTGCTTGCTGCTCAGCCCGAGGCCCATCATCGCGCCCCAGGAATAGCCGGCGTGGGCAATGCGGGTCTTGTCGACGAAATCGAATTGGCGGAGATACGCGGCTGCCTGCAGCGCATCTCGCACGCCACGCATGGGCGTCACGCCGCCTTGCGGGCCCATGCACACCGACTCAACCCCGCGTGGGCCGAGGCTGTCGATCAGCAATGCCACATAGCCGTGGCTTACCGCGCGGCGGGCCCATTCGAGCATGGCCTGGTTCTGCCGCTTGCCATGACCCAGGCCGCTGCACTGATGCTGCAGCACGAGCGCAGGGAAGGGGCCATCACCGGCGGGTTTGTAGAGCGCCATGGCCGGCGTGGTGAGCATGCCGAGTTCGCTCACCTTGTCGGGAAAAGTCAGATCCGGCGCGCGCGAAGCGCCGGCGCGCAGCGTCTGCGTGTCGATTTGCGCGTGGGCCAGCAGTGGCAGCGCCAGCGCAATGGCAAGGGCGCAACGATGGATGAACGTCATGGCCGCCTCTTCGTTTGACGTGCGTTACGTGAGCGCGGCCGGCAGCGGCTGCGCACTCATCACCATATTGCGTCCGGCCGCCTTGGCGCGGTAGAGCGCGGCATCAGCGGTCTCGACCAGCGTGTCGATGGAGAGGGCACCGTTACCCGGCACCGACGTGGCGCAACCGGCGCTGACCGTCACGTAGCGCGACGGCGCAGTGGCTTCGATGCGTAGACGCAGCACAGCTTCACGCGCGCGCTCGGCAAGGGCCTGCGCTTCATTGGCATCGGTTTCTGGCAGGACGACGACGAATTCCTCGCCGCCATAGCGTGCGATGAAATCTGCAGTGCGGCGCACGACGCCGGCCAGTGCATGGGCCACGGCGGCAAGGCACGCGTCGCCCTTGAGGTGGCCGAAGGCATCGTTGTAACGCTTGAAGTGGTCGACATCGACCATCACCAGCGAAAGCGGCTGTCCGCTGCGCTGAGCTGTGCTGATCAGGCTGTCGACCCGCTCGTTGAAGTAGGTACGGTTGTACAGGCCCGTCAGCGCATCATGCATGGACGCCTGCTGCAGCGAGACATGCGCCTCGAACAGGCGCCGGTACAGCGTGGTCACTTCCCACACCAGCAAGCAGACCAGCACCCCAGGCGCGAACATGCTGAACAGGCGCGCGACGTACCAGCCCACGGTAAAGCGGTCTGTGCTCAGCAGGTTGAGTGTGGTGTCCGTCAGGCAGGCCAGCGCGGCAATGGCCAGCCAAACGTCGAGCACCGCGCGCAAGCGGCCGCTGGCCACCACCGCGAGCACGGCAACCGCGTTGATGGCCCACAGGACGACCGCGACAGGGTTGTTGCCATTGCTGGCGCGCAGCGGCGGCGGCAGGTTGGTCAGCACCGCAAAGCTGCACAGCAGCACACCCACCACCACCGGCCCGCCGATCAGCAGCGAGGCCCACCGGCCGACGCGCCCGTCAGCAACGGCATCGCGCGAGAGCCGATCGCGCAGGAGCACCGCCAGGATCACGAACAGCGGAAAGCCGCCGTGCCAGAACACCCACATCCATGCTGCAGTGGTGGGGCGGGCGCCAAACAGCCCCGTGGGCGAGAACACGCCCGGGAACGTCAGCAATTGCAGCGCCACGGCCAGCGCGGTAAAGGCATAGGCACCGCCAAGCGCGCCAAGCATCGGCTGCCGCGTCACGGTGAACTGCGCGCCCAGCAGAAACGCGGCAATGCCGGCGGTGGTGAATACCGTCAAGGCGCACATCGGCATGAACGGGTTGATCGCCGGCCATTGCAGGCCTGCACGTGGTGCGGCCACAGCCAGCGTCAACAGGATCAGCAGCGCGATCGCACCGGCAACCATCGCTTGCCGGCCTGTGGCTCGCTGAATCAGAAAACTTTCCATCCACCCCCCGGGGTTCGAGATTGTGTATCCGGCCTGCTTGCGTGTCGGTGTGCCTACATCATAGGCAGCGCCTGGCGGCGGGAAAAGCCTAGGCAAGGATCGGGAGCATCGCTACGGCTGGCCTAAGTCAGGTGGCCTAGGCTTATCCACAGACGGGTTCCAAGGGAATTGAAGGGAACCTTCCGTAGTGTGGGCCGGGTCTCACGCCGTTGTTGAATCACTCGGGCCGTTGGCCGACGCTGTATGGAATCACTCAATCACACGCTGTTTCTTTGGATCAACGCGCCGGCCGACGCTTCAGCCACGACCGTCTGGCTGGCGATGGCCTTTGCCGAATACGCGATCTGGCTGGTGCCACTGACGCTCGTGGCCGCTTGGCTCTGGGGCGAGCCGACCACGCGGCGCCAGGCACTGCAGACCGGTGTGGCTGCCGCGCTGGCGTTGTCGATCAACGTTGGCTTCAGTCTCGCGTGGTATCACCCGAGGCCGTTTGCGATTGTGCTGGGCACCAATCTGCTGCCGCACGCGCCGGATTCGTCGTTCCCGAGCGACCACCTGACCGCGCTGTGGACCGTGGCGTTCAGCCTGATGTGGAACGCACGCCTGCGGCGCGTGGGCGTGTTGCTGGCGCTATTAGGCTTGCCCATGGCATGGGCGCGCATCTATCTGGGTGTGCACTATCCGTTCGACATGCTGGGCGCGGCGGCCGTGTCGGCCTTGAGCGCCTGGCTGTGCAGCGGGCGCGTGGCGCATACGCTGTCGGAGCCGCTGCACCGTCTGGGGCTGGCGTTGCATGGTGTGGTGCTGGCACCGTGCGTGCGTCGCGGCTGGGTGCGCAAGTAAGCGTGGGTCAGGCGTGCCGGCGCCAGGCGCGCCAGAAGAGCACGAAAGACAGTATCGTCGCACCCACGTTGTAGAGCGTCGCCAGCGCGAACGCATGGCCGTAGTGCGCGGCGTGCGTGGCGGCGTCCATCGCCACCGCACCATCTGCCCCATCCACCTGGCCGAGCAGCGAGAACAGCAGCACGCCCACCACCGTTACGCCCACCGCGTTGCCGACGGCCTGCATGGTCGTGACGGTGCCGGCGCCCATGCCGGCCTGGGCTGTTTCCACGCCGCTGAGGATGGTGTTGAGCGACAGCGGAATCACCATGCCTTGCCCAAAGCCGTTGAGCATCAGCGGCAGGATCAGCCAAGCGGTGCCCGCGCCCAGTTGCGCCATTGCCGCCAGCACCGCCATGCCCACGGCGAAGATCGCCACGCCGAGCAGCAGGGCGCGCTGCCCGATGCGTTCAGCCAGGCGGGGCGCTGTGAGCGAGCCGGTAAAGAACGCGATGGCCGCCGGCGTAAACACCAACCCCGCTGCCAATGCCGACAAGCCGCGCCCGAACTGCAGCAAGATCGTCAGCGCCAGGAAGTAGGAGCTGATGGCAGTGTAGAACAGGAAGATCGCCAGCACGCCCAGCACAAAGCTGCGGTTGCGGAACAGCGCCATCTCGATGATGGGGACGCGGCCCGCGGCCGACAGCGCCTGCTCTACGCGCACAAAGTGGCGGAACACCAGCAGCGAGGCCAGCGGCACCGCCCACGACCACCAAGGCCAACCAGACTCGCGGCCCTGCATGATCGGCACCAGCAGCATCGCCAGTGCCACCGCGCCTGCCACGGCGCCATGCACGTCCAGCCGCGCCGCCACCGGCGCACGCGATTCCGCCACGAAGGCGCGCGCAGCCAAGAGCGCGGCAATGCCGATCGGCACATTCACCAAGAACACTGCGCGCCAGCCCGACACGTCGGCCGCCAGCGGATGCGCAATCAACCAGCCACCGATGATCTGCGAGACCGACGCCGCCACGCCCTGCACCGCGCCCATGGTGCCGAATGCGCGTCGCCGTGCGTCGCCGTCAAACAGCACGCGCAGCGAAGCCATAACCTGTGGCATCAGAATGGCTGCCCCCAGGCCTTGGCCGACACGCATGGCGATCAGCATCCACGGCGTTGTCGCCAGACCGCACAGCGCGGATGCCAGCGTGAACAACGCCATGCCCGCCAGAAACATGCGCTTGCGCCCGAACAGGTCGCCCAGGCGGGCGCCGTTGAGCAGGAACACCGCATACGCCGCGCTGTAGCCGACCATCACGAGCTGGATTTCGGCAAAACTGGTGTGCAGACCGGCACGGATGTCCGGGATCGCCACATTGACGATGAACAGGTCGAGAATCGTGACAAAGTTGCCGGTCAGCAGCGCCGCCAGCGCCGGCCAGTGCCGTTTGGCTGGCGAGGCAACGCCAGCGGCAGAAAGGGATTCCGTTGACATAGGGGATCGCGATTTATTAATATACGGTCGTACGTATACTAGAGGGCGGTTGGCTCACGTCAAGCGCCGATTGCGTTGTCCCCACTCATCGATAGGGCATTGCCATGAACGAGACCGACGGCCGCCGCCAGCGTGGTGAACGTGCGCGCGCCCAGGTGCTCGAGCACGCCACCGCCATCGCTTCCACCGACGGGCTGGAGGGTTTGACCATCGGTCGCGTGGCCACGGATGCGGGCGTGGGCAAGGGCAATATCCAGGTGCTGTTCGGCGACAAGGAAACGCTGCAACTGGCCACGCTGGACGCGGGCGTCGTGCATTACCGCGAGATGGTCGTTGAACCGGCGCTGGCGCTGGAAAGCCCGCTTGCCCGCCTGCGTGCGCTAACCGAAGGCTGGTTCGACTACGTGGCCAGTGGGGCGTCGCCGGGTGGCTGCTTTGTCTGCGCGGCCAGCTACGAATACCGCGCGCGGCCAGGCGCCATCCAGGACCGTGTGCGCGGGCATCGGGAGGAGATGCGCGCCCGCTTTCGCGAGACGATTACCGCGGCACAGGCGGCCGGTGAATTGCGCGCCGATGTCGAGGTCGATCAGCTCGTCTTCGAAATCGAATCGTTTCGTTCCAACGCCAACGTGGCGTTTCTGATGGGCGACATGGCGGTATTTGAGCGCGCGCGCCGCAGCACGCGGGCGCGCATCGATGCGGCGCTTGCCTGAGCGGACTTCCCAACACGCGACGCGCGCAAGCAACGCCTGTGCGCCGCCGCGGCCGTCCCCTCGCACCACCTTTGGTTACACTTGTGCGCAGTCGCACAAACACACCAAACACAAGACTCGCGGGGGGATTGGGTATGACGAGCCGAACGATTGCTGCGGCCATCGGAATCGGGGGCGCGCTGTGGCTGACGGGCTGCGCAGCGCCTTATGCGGAGCCGCCTGCCGGCGCCAACACGGCCACGGTGGATTTCGTCCGCCCGCTGACCAGCACCAACGCCACCATCCTCGCGTTTGACGACGCAAAGTATTGCGGCAACCCGCGCACCGCGCTCAAGCCGGCGGATGCGACGCGGCCGATCCGCGTGCTGGCCGGTGTGCCGACCGCGCTGGGCGCCAGCTTCGTCCGCACCTCGGGCACGCTCATCTATCGCTGCGGTGTGTCGGCGACGTTCGTGCCGCAGGCGGGCAAGCAGTACAAGATGACGGCCAGCTACCCCACCAACGCCCATGTGTGCCGCGCCGGCGTGGTTGAGTCTGACGACGGCCGGTCGTGGCATGCCATCAACGCGCGCTATCGCACCTACCGCATCAACCCGTCGTGGGGCACTGGAAGCTGCCCCGGCCTGACCGACGCCGACGTCGCCTTCATGCGTGACAAGACGCGCTCCGAAGACGGCTCCACCACGCTGAGCGACCTTTCCGATTTGCTGACGCCGCAATGACCCGCCGCACCGCCTTAATGATCCACACGTTCCTGGCCACTGCATCGGCACTGGCAGCGTTGCCGGCGGCTGCGCTGGAGCCGGCCGAAGTGTTCGCCAAGGTCGCGCCCAGCATCTGGGAGGTGCGCGTATCCAACGCTGCCGGCCAGCCGCTGGCCATCGGCAGCGCGGTGGTGATTGGCGACGGGCTGGCCGTGACCAACTGCCACGTGCTGCGCGGCGGCAAGCAGGTCAGCCTCAAGCGCGGCAACGCCAGCTTTGGCGCACGCCTGCTGTATCCCGACGTGCAGCGTGACCTGTGCCAGCTGCGCGTTGCCGATTTCCACTACCCCGCCGTCACCATTGTCCCGAGCAGCACGCTGGTGACGGGGCAGAAGGTCTACGCAATCGGCAATCCGCTGGGGTTTGACCTGACGATCAGCGAGGGGTTGATCTCGTCGCTGCGGCATGACGAAAACGGCGAGCTCAAGGCGATCCAGACGTCGGCAGCGATCTCGCAGGGCTCCAGCGGCGGCGGCCTGTTCGACAGCAACGCGCGGCTGGTCGGCATCACGTCGCGCATGGTGTCCGCCGTCTACGGACAGAACCTGAACTTTGCAGCGCCCGCCGAGTGGATCAACGATGTTCCCGCCCGTGCGCAAAAAGCGCTGGCCGAGCGCGCTGCAGCAGCGTCGTCGGTGGCTGCCAATACGACGCCTGCAGCGGCCACTGCTCCACAGCTGCGCAAGCCCGGTGAACTGGGCCCGAAGTCGCAAGCCGCCTTTGGTGCGTATTTGCGCAAGCCGTGGCCGAAAATCTTCGTGGCCGCCGATGGCGATCAGTTCGTCTACGAATGGGGCCAGAACGCTGAATTCCGTGCGGTGTCGTCGTGCAAGGAGCGTTATCAGAACTGCTCGATCTATGCCCGCGACGACACGGTCGTCGAAGCCAAATAAACGCCCTCGCAACCCTTGACCTCGATTCAGCCAGGTTCAGGTCGGGGCATGAAGACATTAATATGTGACCCGTTTGGCTGTGCGGTGCCCGTTCGAGCGAGCCTGCGCAGTCACTCAAAACAAGTCGACTAGGAACCCGCCAACATGAATTGGACCGCAACCCGACCGATCCGCGTGGTCGTGCTCGATGACCATGCGGTCGTCCGCCATGGTCTGGCTGCGCGCCTGAAGCAGGAGGCCGATATCGAGGTCTGCGGCATGTTTGCGTCAGGTCGCGAAATCGTGCGGGCACTCAAGGACAGCACCTTCGAGGTGGATGTCTTGCTGATGGACTATTCGCTGGGGCCCACTGAAATCGACGGGCTGAACCTGATCCGCCTGATTCGCGTGCGCTATCCGGAGTTGAAGATTCTGGTGGCCTCGGCGCATCACAACAAGGCGACGGTTGGCATGGTCATGCATGCCGGCGCGCGCGGGTTTGTCGGCAAGGAAGAGGAGCTGTCGGAACTGGTGCGTGCCATCCGCACCGTGGCTACGGGCGGCAAGCGCCTGAACGCCGCGCTGGCTGCCGAGATGGAGAGCGACGCCCTTTCTGCCGATGCGCCCCCGCCCACCGCGAATGGCGGCAAGCTCTCTGCACTGCTCGACCGCTCGGAGCTCAGCCCGCGCGAGCGCGAAGTGCTGCGCTGCTGCCTTGACGGCATGTCGGTTACGGACATTGCCGAGAAATTTGCGCGCAGCATCAAGACCATCAGCTCGCAGAAGCAATCTGCCTATCGCAAGCTGGGTATTCGCACCGATACCGAGCTGTTCAAGATCAAGCACGAGCTTGAGGGGCAGTGAGCGCTGAGCGGCGCCCAAGCCATCCCCTGCACGCCGGCAACGCCGTCGGCTCAAACGACCGAACCGCGAACGCCTGAACCGGTCAGGCGTTATGCAGCACGCGCAGCAGCAGGTTCTCCAGCTGCTTGACCTCGGCCTGCGAAAACCCGCGCAGCAGGTGGTTCAGCACATCGATGATCAGCGGCCGGATTTCCGGATACAGCGCGCGGCCCTGCTCGGTGAGCGAGACCACCACTGAGCGGCGATCCGCATCACTGGGTGCGCGCTTGACGATGTTCTTCTTCTCCAGCCGATCGATCAGCCGCGTCATCGCACCCGGATCGTAGTGCAGCGCGCGAGAGAGTTCGGCCGGGGTGGTGGCCAGGTCTTCGGCCAGGTAGATGACGACCGTCCACTGCGCGGCCGTCAGGTCCAGCGATGCCAGGGCACTGTCGATGTGCGTCACCAACGCGTGTCGGACCCGATGCACGAGCCGACCGATGTTGGTATCGCGGTCCATGGTGTCAAGCTGGTAGGCGCCTTCACTGGTGCTGGTGTCGGCGGCCTCAGGTGTTTGTACGTCGATGCTCATGGTGGTGCTCCCCGTTCTGCCGGTGATCCGGCTTGTAAGGCGCGCCGCATTCCCGTAACGCTGGCGTGCTTCATTGCACACTAATCGTCGCTTGCCCAGGCCGTCAAGCCGGGATCGATACCAACGCAGATCGTCAAATCTCGTTGGATATCGCTGCAAAACGATTGCGGCTGCCAAGGGGTGGGATGGTTCGTATCATGGCTGAAACGTAGCAGCCGACGCATGTGGCGCGGCGTGCTCGTCCTCCTCCATATTCCTTTTTTGAACGCCATGAACCTCCACCTTCAGAACAAGCTCGCGCTCGTGACCGGCTCTACCAAAGGCATCGGTCATGCCATTGCTGTAGCACTGGCCGCCGAAGGCGCCCGCGTGATCGTCAACGGCCGTACGGAAGCGTCCGTTGAGGACGCAATTTCGCGCCTACGCACCGAGGTGCCCGACGCCCAGGTCGAGGGCTTTGCCGGTGACCTGTCCAACCCGGCGCAGGCTGACGCGTTGGTCACCCGCTTTCCCAAGGTCGACATCCTCATCAACAACCTCGGCATCTTCGACCCCAAACCGTTTGAGGAAATCGACGACGCCGAATGGCAGCACTTCTTCAACGTGAACGTGCTGAGCGGCGCGCGTCTGTCCCGCGCGTATCTGCCCGGCATGCGCGCCCAGAACTGGGGCCGCATCGTGTTCATCAGCAGCGAGAGCGGCGTGCAGATCCCGGTGGAGATGATCCACTACGGCGTCACGAAGACTGCGCTGCTGGGCCTCTCGCGTGGCTTGGCCGAGTTGACCGCCGGCACGGCCATCACCGTGAATGCCGTGCTGCCGGGGCCGACGCGTTCCGAAGGCGTGGATGAGTTTGTCGAGAAGCTCTCCGGCGGCCAGAGCTTCGAAGCGTTCGAGAAGACGTTCTTCGAGACAGCGCGGCCGACCTCGCTCATCAAGCGTTTTGCCAGCACGCAGGAGGTGGCCAACCTGGTTGCCTATGTGGCGAGCCCGTTGTCATCTGCCACCACGGGCGCCGCGCTGCGCGTGGACGGCGGCGTGGTGAAGTCGGCGTTCTAGAACGTCAGCCCTGACGAACGCACCATTCCGGCGCGCGGCCCCGGCTTTTACGCTGGCCGTGTCGCTGGTGCATGCCGGCGGGACAAGCCGGCAGCGCGTCTGTTCGCCCGTATCGTCGAGATCGCAGACCAGCCAGACCGAGCGTGTCCTCGCCCGTGCGCTGGCGGCATTCCTTCCACATCTTCGGAGTGATTGCCATGTCCCACTGCAAAGTCTACGGAACCAAACCTGACAACGGCCCCGGTCAACTGGCGGCCCAGGCTGCACGCGATCGCGTCAACCAGGCGCACGCCACCTGGGCCGTCACGCTGGCCTACGACAGCGGCACGACAACTGCTGTCTACACTTCCGCAGTCGCCAGCGTCGACAACCTGGAAAAAGCGTTCGAAGCTGAATTTCCGCAGTACACGGTGGTCGGCTACTGAGCCGTTTGTCCCGCCACGTGCCCCAGGGCAGCGTGGCGGGCACGTCCCCTAAGCCACAAACATTGCAATCGGCCTGCAGCCCGTCACAATAAAAGTCGGACTGACTTTTGAGGATTGGGATGCAGGGCAAGCGAGCTGTGGGCAGCATGGGTGTGTGGTGGCGGACGGCGTGGCTGGGTGCCGTTACGTTGGCGTTCGGCGTTGCGGCTGCGCGCGCACAACAGCCGGTAACGCCTGCGCCTGCAGATCCGCAGATGGCCTTTTACTACGGCCGCGATGTGCCCGTCGCTGAACTGCAAGCCTTCGACTGGGTCGTGCTGGACCCGGCAACCGCCGGCAGTTTCGATCCGAAACAGCCATCGTCCACGCTCTGGTTCGCTCGCGTAGATTTGACGCAGCAGACCGATGCGATGCGCTCAAGCGCCTGGCCCGCCAATGTGATCGACCAGGTCTTTGCGCCGTTGCTCGCGCAAGGCTACCAAGGCTTCCTGCTCGATGGACTGGACACACTTCAACGCAGCGCCCCCGATGCCGCCAATTCCGTTGCGGCGCTGGTTCAGGCGTTGCACGCACGCGCACCGCAGACGAAGCTGCTGGCTGGCGGCACGGCCTGGCTCGAGACGCTGGCGCCGCAGTTGTCCGGCGTCGTGACGGCGGGTCTGGTGCGTGAGCGCGCAGGCGGCGAAGGTCTGCGTGATGTGGCCGATGCCGACCGCGCCGCACGCATTGCCACGCTGCGCAACATCGGTGCCCAGTATCACTTGCCGGCGGTCGCGCTCGATTACTGCGTCAACTACAACCGCACCTGTCTGCGGGAGACCGCCAACGTGGCGCGCGCTGCGGGCGTCACCAGCTACGCCACCACACCGGGCGCGGACTTCATCGGCATTGGCCGGCTGGAAGTGATGCCGCGCCGTGTCTTGTTGGTCGAAGCTCAGGAGCCCGGCACCAGCCGCAACACCGCCCCGTCGGTGCTCTATCTGGCCATGCCTATCAACTATCTGGGCTATCGCACCGAGTTTGCCGACGCCAACAAGCCGTTGCCGACCGTCACCCCCGACCGCTATGCCGGCGTTGTCACCTGGTTCGACAGCAACGCACCGCGGCCTGGCGCGTGGGCATCGTGGCTCAGGCGCACGATGGGCGCCGGCGTGCGTGTGGCGATGTTCAACCAGTTCGGGCTGAACATGGATGCGGCCACGGCGCAGATGCTAGGTCTGCGAGCCGTGTCCGGCACGCCGGCGGGGCCCCTTGCCATCGTCTCGCATGATCCGATGATGGGCTTCGAACTGCAGCCTCATCCCGATCGACGCATGGCCGTGGGCGTGCAGGTGGACCCCGGTGTGGCGGGAGCGCAATCGCTATTGCGGCTCTCGGTCGGCAGCTACACCTACGATGCGGCGGCCATCATGCCGTGGGGTGGCTACGTGCTGCAGCCCTTCGGTGTGTTTCGCATGCCCGATGTCGACCAGGCGCGCTGGGTGATCCAGCCACTGGATTTTCTGCGCCGCGCGCTGCAACTGCCCGCCATGCCGGTGCCGGACACCACGACGGAGAACGGCCGCCGGTTGATGACCGTGCATATCGATGGCGACGGATTCGCCTCCCGCACCGAGTTCCCGCCCGGCGAGTTCTCCGGCCAGGCCTTGCTGCGCGACATTCTGGATCGCTACAAGGTGCCGACTACCGTGTCGATCATCGAGGGCGAAGTGGCGGCCGACGGTGTGTACCCGAAGCTCACGCCGCAGCTTGAGCCGATCGCGCGCAGCATCTTTGCGCAGCCCTATGTGGAACTGGCTAGCCACACGTTCTCGCACCCGTTCAACTGGCTGCGTACCACCAACCCGCCCGCCCCGACTTCTGCCGAAACGCCCGAAGGCACCGACACCGCCTTCTCGTTGAGGATCCCCAATTACCGCTTCAGTTTCGACCGCGAGATCGCGGGCTCCATCCACTACATCAACACCAAGCTGGCCCCACCGGGCAAGCGCGTGAAGGTGCTGCTGTGGAGCGGCAACGGCCAAGTGCCACCAATTGCCGTGCAGAAGACCGTCGAGGCCGGTGTGCTGAACATGAACGGCGGCGATACCTACATCACGCGCTCCAACCCGAGCTGGACGGCCGTCGCGCCGCTTGGCGTGGACAAAGGCGATGGCCTCTTCCAGGTATTTGCGCCCGACCAGAACGAGAACATCTACACCAACCTCTGGCACGGCCCGTATTACGGCTTTTCGCGCGCCATCGAAACGTTCGAGCTGACCGAAAAACCTTATCGCTTCAAGCCGATCGGCATTTACTACCACATGTATTCCGGCACCAAGCTGGCCTCGCTCACCGCCCTGCGGCAGGTATATGACTGGGCTGTCGCGCAGCCGGTCATGCCGATCTACGCGTCGGACTACATCCGCAAGGTGCTCGACTTCCGCGCCATGGCTGTCGCGCGTGACGGCGATGCCTGGGTCGTGCGCGGCAATGGCGATCTGCGGACCGTGCGCTGGGCGGGGCCGGGCGTGCCGCGCCTTGCCGATGCACGCGATGTGGCCGGCTACGCTGCAGGCCCGGGCGGCACCTACATCCACCTGACCAGCGGCTCGGCGCGCTTCACCCTGAACACCGCCGCGCCAACGCAGCCCTACGTGCGCGATGCCAGCGGCAGGCTGTCGAACTGGCAACGCAGTGCGGATGGCCGTGCGCTGTCGGTCGACGTTGCCGGCTATACGCGACCGTTCATCCGCTTTGCCAATGCAACCCGTTGCCGGGCGACCGTGGACGGCCGCGAAGTGAGTGCATCACATGGCGCTGACTGGCGCATCGACCTGGGTGCGGGCAACCCCGCCAAGCCCACACCCCAGCACGTCGAGCTGACGTGCGACAAATGACGTCTGGAAGCGCAGACGCATGTCTGATTCTCCGGACATAGCGGATTGCAAAACGTTTGCGCTCAAGCTTTTCCAGGTTGATCCGTTGTTAACCCGACTGACGACCCCCAGGAAAAAAAAGCATGAGAGCGTCTGCGCCCCTTTCTGAAGCTTCACAACCTCCAACCAGCCTCGGTACCCGCCTGGCCGTGATTGGCCTGATCGCCCTGGTGGCGGTGTTCGGCATGTTTGCGCTGGCGAACTCGCAATCGAGCCTGCGCATGCTGGAAGCCAATACGCAATCGGCCATGCACAACCAGGAGGCCGCCATGCGCGACATGATCGGCCTGTTCGACGGCACCATGCGCACCGAGGCCGACCGCTTTCTGACCGCCTTTGCCGACGCCGCGCCGGGTCCCTACAGCGTGGACCCGGCGCAGACCGTGCAAGTGGCGGGCAAGCCGACGCCTACCTTCAAAAGCGGTGACACGGTCCTGAACCTCAACTTCACCGTGCCGGACAAGTTCTTCGCACGCACCGGCGGCACCATCGCCACCGTGTTCGCCCGCACCGGCGACGACTTCGTGCGCGTGACGACGTCGCTCAAGAAGGAAAACGGCGAACGTGCGATTGGTACGCTTCTCGATCGCGCCCACCCCAGCTACAAGGCGCTGATGGCCGGCGAGCCGTTCCGCGGCCTGGCGTGGCTGTTTGGCGTGCCTTACATGAGCAAGTACGAACCCGTGCGCGATGCGTCGGGCAAGGTGATCGGCGCGCTGTATGTGGGTGTGGACGTGCGCTCGGAACTGGCGCTGCTCAAGGACAAGATTCGCTCGCACGGCATTGGCAAGACGGGTGGCTATTTCGTCATCGACGGGAAGCCCGGCGCCGATCAGGGCAAGGTGCTGATCGACCACACGCAAGACCGCGAAGGCAAGAACCTGCTCGACGCCAAAGACGCCGCCGGCCAAGCCTGGGTGCGCGAGATGATCGCGTGCAAGGACGGCACGCTCCGCCATACGCTGGCCGACACGGAAGGCGGCACCGCGCGTGAGCGCCTGACCGTCTTCACGCAATACCCGGATTGGCAACTGGTGATTGCCGGCACGGCCTATGTGGATGAACTCAATGCCGATCTGGTGGCCGCCCGCAACCGCTTCCTGCTGCTGGGTCTGGCACTCGGTGCGCTGCTGGCCGGCGGGCTGTACTGGATGCTGCGCCGTACTGTGAGCACGCCGCTGGCCGAGGTGGTAGACGCGGCCCAGCGTGTGGCTGCGGGCGATCTCACGCACCGCCTGCCCACCACCCGCCGCGATGAAATCGGCCAGGTGATGCGCGCCGTCAACGGCGTGGGCGATGGCCTCTCGGGCATCGTCGACAAGGTGCGCGCCAGCGCCTCCACCATCGCATCAAGCACCGGCCAGATCGCGGCCGGCAATGCGGATCTTTCCGCCCGCACCGAAGCGCAGGCCGGCAATCTGGAACGCACTGCGTCGAGCATCGAACAACTGGCCGCCACCGTGCGCCAGAACGCCGAGAGCGCCCACCACGCGCACGACATGGTGCAATCCGCCAGCGAGGCGGCCAACGCCGGCGGGCAGACGGTCGAGCGGCTGGTCGGCACCATGTCGGGCATCCACGCCACGGCGCAGAAGATTGCCGACATCACCGGCATCATCGACGGCATCGCTTTCCAGACGAACATCCTGGCGCTGAACGCCGCCGTGGAAGCTGCCCGCGCAGGCGAACAGGGCCGGGGCTTTGCCGTCGTGGCCGGCGAGGTGCGCAGCCTCGCCCAGCGCAGCGCAGCCGCCGCCAAGGAGATCAAGGAATTGATCAATCGCTCGGTTGAAGAAGTGCAGGCCGGCAACCAGGCCGCACGCGGCGCCGGTGATGCCATGCAAGACATCGTGACGCGCGTGGAACGCATCGCCGGTCTGATGGGCGAGATCAGCCACGCCTCGCGCGAGCAGTCGCAAGGCATCGAAGAGGTCAACCATGCGGTCACGTCGATGGACGAGGTGACACAGCAGAACGCTGCGCTGGTTGAAGAAGCGGCTGCTGCCGCCGAGAGCCTGCGCCAACAGGCCCAGGAACTGCGCGGCGCTGTGGATGTGTTCCGATTGGCCTGAAGCGGCGCGTGGTCGGCTGGATAAGAAAAACCCGGGCTTCAACCCGGGTTTTTTGTTGGCGCCTCGTTCGTGCGCGGCGGTCTAATGCAGGATCACCCGCCGCACCACGGCCACCAACGGCGGCCGAATCGAGCGCTCGAACCCCGGGCGCAGGCGCAACGGCTTGAGCAGCATCTTGGCCGCCATATCGAGCGGCAGATAAGAGCGCACCAGCGCGCTGACGCGCGAGTTCAGCGCGCGAACATCGGCCTCGGGCACATCTTCCTGGCTGCGCTCGATACGCAGCACATTGCGCAGGGCGATCATCGAATCTTCGTTCTTGATTTCACGCAGGCGTGAGGCGAGCGCCTTGAGCACGCGCGCGCGGCCTACGCCCTCGCTCGCGTTGCACTCGTTGAAGAAACGCAGGAAGTGTTTGTAATGTCGGACTTCATCGGCCGAGATGCGGCTGGCGAGGTCGCGCAGCACCGGTTCATCGGCCTCAGCCGCGGCTTGGGCGATGGCCCGATAGAAAGTGGCGGTGCCCATTTCGACGACGCAGCGCGCGACCATTTCCAACGCCTGCGTGGGCTCGAACTGGTCGACCGAACAGGTGACCGAGTATTCCTCGAAGAAGCGGGCGTAGCCGCGCTCCCAGTCGAACTCGGGCCATACGGTTTCAACGTAGCGGCGCAGGGCAAGGCCGTGCTGAAGCTCTTCGCGTTCCCAATGGTGGATCAGCCAGTGCGCGGTTTCGGGGCGGTCGGCGTAGTACTGGGCGAGGTTGCCGGCATAGAGGTCGGAGCCGCTCTCCACAAACGACGCACTGGCAACAAGGTAGAACAGCGTGCCGTTTTCGCGTACGCGTGCCACGTCGATGCTGTCGTAAGCGATCTCCTGGACCGACCACGGCATGCGCTCGCTCTCAGATGTTTCCACATGAACCTGTGACAAGGCGCTTCCTCCGTCGGCAATCTCGCAAAAAGCGGACCGCCCTTGCTATGAGAATGAAACATCACGTCCCATGTTTCAAGACAGATGTGCGCTTCCAAAGGTTCCTAAAAGCAATCTCCTGCGCTCAAAGTGGTGAATGCGTCATGACGATTGCGTCACCCCTGTACGCGACGCAGCGGTAGGTACGTGGCGTTTTTGCGCGTGCCGCAAGCCATAGGCGAAGGCTACGAGCGCGACGATGGCGGCTCCAACCATCGCCCATTCGACTGCTGCATAGCCGCCGCTGGCTCGCCAGAGCAGGGCGCCCAGCCATGGGGCGCTGGCCTGCGCCAACAGCACGGGCGTCATCATCAGGCCGTTGAGCGTGGCGTACTGGTTGGGCGAAACCAGCTCCGGCATCGCAATCGCGCGGACCATCGTGTTGATGCCGTTGGCTGCACCATAGACCAGCGCGAACACGATCAGCAGCGGCCCGCTGGACAGCGCGAGCAACGAGAGCGCTGCGGCCATGGCGCCGTACGTCCACGGTGCAATGCGCACCGGGTGCGCCGGGCGCGACCGCATCATGGCCAGCCGCCCGAGCACCTGGGCGGGGCCGATGAGCGCGGCGATCAGCAACTGGCGACTGGTCGGCACGCCTTTCTCCGTCAGCAGCGGAATCAGGTGCGCGCCGAGCACGGTGGCGATCAGGCTGGTGGCCACGAAGGCCAGCACCACCGCCCAGAACACCGGCAAGCGCAACACCATGCGCCATGCCGAGGCATGCACCGCTGCTGCCGGGTCAAGCGCTGCTGCAGGGGCGAGCATGGGCGGCCGCACGTGCAGGCGGGCATGGATCGGCAGGCAGATCAGCACATGGGCCAGCGCAAAAAGCTGCAGCGTGTGCCGCCAGCCGAGGTGTTCCACGCCCCATTGCGCGAGCGGAATGCACAGCGTGCTGGAGAACCCTGCAATCAGCGTGAGACCAATGATCGGGCGCTGATACGCATCGCCAAACGCCTGGCGAAGCACGACGAAGGCCGGGTCGTAGAGCGTAGTGGACATCGCCAGGCCCATCGGCAGCCAAAGCAGCAGGAAGGTGGTCTCATTCGAGACGAAGGACCACGCCAGCAGGCCGCCCGCCGCGAGCACGGTGCCTGCACCCATCACGCGGCGCGCAGGCCAGCGGTCCAGCGCGCGCCCAACCCAGAACGAGCACAGCGCCCACACCAGCAGGCCGAGTGAAAACCCGCCCGCCAGAAACGGCCGGGCCCACCCGAGCGTGTCGTGCATCGGCGCCAGAAACACGGTGAAGCTGAAGTACAGCGTGCCCCACGAGACCATCTGCGCGAGGCCGAGCAGCAACACAAGGCGCCGGCCCTCGGGCGAGGCCGGCAAGAACATGGGATTCATGGAGATGGGTGCGGTGGCGGCAAGCAGACTCGCGGCAAAAAATTCATTCTATGGGTGCAAGTTGCGGCGCGCGTGCCCCATGCGCAGGGCAAGCTCAGGAAGCGTGACCGTCGATCAGCCGCCGCAAAGCTGCCGTGTCGACGACCTCGACTGTGCGGTAATGGCAGCGGATCCAGCCTGCGCGCTGCCAAGCCTGCAGGTACTTGGAAATCGTCTGCCGCGAGCGTGCCAGCATCCGGCCCAGCTCTTCATTGCTGGCGGCGACGGTGCGGCCATCGCCGGCGCGGGCGAGCTGCAGCAGCCGTTGGGCGAGCCGCGCATCGGCGGGCATTTCGCTGGCGTGCTCGAACTCGTCGAAGATCAAGCGGATGCGCTGGCAGAGCTGCTGCATCAACGCCCACATGCCGGCCGGGTAGGCAGACACCACGCGCGCAAACGCCGCGCTGCCAAGCAGGACGAGCGTGGTGGGCCCCTGCGCATGGGCGCTGTGCGTGCGGCCACCGCCGTCAATGAGTGCGATCTCGCCAAACCATTCGCCGGCGCGCAGCACGCCGTAGACGAGTTCGCTGCCGCCGTCGGTCGTTCGGCTGATGCGCACGCGGCCGCGCACGATCAGGAACATGCCCTGCGCCGGGCCGCCGTGCGGGTGGATGCATTCGCCGTCAGGGTAGGTGACCAGGCGCGCGGTGGGCGCGATCTCGGCCAGCAGATCGGCGGGGGCGTCGCGCAGCCAGCCCTGCGCGAGCTGCGAGGGCGTGGGAGCCGGGGCGGTATGGGAGGCGTCTGCGGGCATGGCGGCAGGATGCGGCGAAGGCAGTCCGATCATTGTCAAACGCTTGACAGTCTGCATGCAAGCGCCGGGCAGAGAATGCCCCATCAGCCGCGCAGCCATTCAATACGACAATACGACGCGGCACCGACGCGACCATTCCGGCGACGAAGGAGACACCCCCAATGACCGATCCGAAGCACACCGCCCCGCGCGCAACGTTTTCCCACATGGAGCACGGCACCCGCGAGGACTGGGCCGCCATCTCGGCCGAGTTCATGCCCTATGCCCGCGCATTGCCCGACCGCGTGCTCGCGCACCTGAAGCTGCTCGACGGCGATTGCGGCGGCTTCCCGATCGATCGTCTCGCGCACTCGCTGCAAACCGCAACGCTGGCCCACCGCGACGGCCGCGACGAGGAATACGTGGTCTGCGCGCTGCTGCACGACATTGGCGACACGCTGGGCAGCTTCAACCACCCGGACATCGCCGCGGCCATCCTCAAGCCGTTCGTGAGCCCGGAAAACCTGTGGATGGTCGAGAAGCACGGCATCTTCCAGGGCTACTACTTCTTCCACCATCTGGGGCTCGACCGCAACCTGCGCGAGCAGTACCGCAGCCAGCCCGAGCTGTTCGAGCGCACGGCCGAGTTCTGCGCCAAATACGACGCCGCCGCCTTCATGGCCGATTACGACAACCTGCCGCTCTCGTTCTTCGAGCCGATGGTGCGACGCGTGCTGGCCAAGCCACGCAACTCCATTTACGTGAAGGAAGGCGAAAGCGAGCTGTCCCAGCCGAAAGCCAAGGCAGCTTGATTTGCGGGTCTAGGCCTTCACCACATTGACGGGTGCGCCGGCCGCCCAGGCCGCCACGTTGGCGAGCGTGGTGTCGGCAATGCCCGCCAGCGCCTCGCGCGTGAAGAACGCCTGATGCGCGGTCACGATGACGTTGGGAAAGCTCAGCAGCCGTGCCAGCACGTCGTCCTGCAGCACGTCGGCGGAGCGGTCTTCGAAGAACAGATCCGCCTCTTCTTCGTACACGTCCAGCCCGAGGTGGCCGAGCTGGCCGGTCTTGAGGGCGTCGATCAGGGCGGGGCTGTCGACCAGGCCGCCGCGGCTCGTGTTGATGAGCATCGCGCCCGGCTTCATGCTGGCGAGCGCGCTGGCGTCGATCAGGTGATGTGTGCCAGCGTTGAGCGGACAGTGCAGGCTGACGATATCGGCCTGCGCCAGCAATTCCGGCAGCGGCACGTAGCGCACGCCCAGCGCCGTCAGAGAGGCCTGCGGAAACGGATCGAATGCCAGCAACTGGCAGCCGAAGCCCGCCATGATCCGTGCGAACACCTGCCCGATCTGCCCGGTGCCGACCACGCCGACGGTCTTGCCCGCCAGGTCGAAGCCCAGCAATCCATCCAATGAGAAATCGCCTTCGCGCGTCCGATTGCAGGCACGGTGCAGCCGCCGGTTGAGCGTGAGGATCATGCCAACCGCATGTTCGGCCACCGCGTGCGGCGAATAGGCCGGCACGCGCACCACCGTCAGCCCCAGGCGCTGCGCGGCCGGCAGATCGACGTGGTTGAAGCCTGCCGAGCGCAGCGCGATCAGGCGCGTGCCGCCCGCTGCCAACGCTTCGAGCACTTCCGCGCTGAGCGCGTCGTTCACGAACGGGCACACCACTTCAAAGCCCGCTGCGAGGGACGCGGTTTGCGCGTCAAGGTGCGCGCGCTGGAAAACGAGGTCGAAGCTGTGACCGCCGCGCGCGACTGAGGCACGGAAGCTGTCTTCGTCGTAACGGTGGCTGCTGAAAAAGAGGATACGCATGGCGGTGGGGCAAGCGGATGTGATGCCCGCAGCTTACCCGCACCGCCGGGTGGCGGCACTCAGAGCGTCAGGACGATGCGGCCATCCACCTTGCCGGCCTTCAGATCGGCCAACACCTGGTTGATGTTGTCGAGCTTGTCGCGGTGAATATGGGCGCGCACCAGCCCCTCGGCGGCAAACTCCAGGGACTCTTGCAGATCACGCCGCGTGCCGACGATCGAGCCGCGCACCGTGATGCCATTGAGCACCGTGGAGAAGATCGGCAGCGGAAAATCGCCGGGCGGCAGCCCATTGAGCGAGATCGTCCCGCCGCGCCGCACCATGCCCAGCGCTTGTGCAAAGGCACTGCGCGACACCGCCGTCACGAGCACGCCGTGCACACCGCCGATCTCTTTCTGAATCACGGCTGCGGGGTCCTGCTGCGAGGCATCGACGACGAGCTTGGCCCCCAACTCGCGTGCCAGCGCGAGCTTGTCCGGCGCCACGTCCACGGCCACCACATGCAGGCCCATGGCGATCGCATACTGCACCGCCACGTGTCCCAGCCCGCCAATGCCGGAAATGGCGATCCACTGGCCGGGCCGCGTATCCGTCATGCGGATGCCCTTGTAGACCGTCACCCCCGCGCAGAGGATCGGTGCGATCTCTTCAAAGCTGACCTGCGCGGGCAGGTGGCCGACGTAGTTCGGATCGGCCAGTACGTATTCGGCATAGCCGCCGTTGACGGAGTAGCCGGTGTTCTGCTGCTCGTGGCAGAGGGTTTCCCAGCCGCTCAGGCAGTGCTCGCAGTGGCCACAGGCGGTGTAGAGCCAGGGCACACCCACGCGGTCGCCTTCCTTGACGGCGGTCACGCCTTCGCCCACCGCCGCCACATAGCCGACCCCTTCGTGCCCGGGGATGAACGGCAAGCTGGGTTTGACGGGCCAGTCGCCATCGGCAGCGTGCAGGTCTGTGTGGCAGACGCCCGAGGCCGCGATCTTGACAAGAATCTGCCCGCGCCCAGGTGTGGGAACCGGCACTTCTTCAATGCGCAAGGGCTCGCCAAACGCATGGACAACCGCAGCTTTCATCGACTGGGCCATGAGACATCTCCTGGTTGGGGGGAGATACCAGTCTGGTCGACGCCTGCCCGGAGCGGGTTGATGTGAGTCAACCGCCAGGGCGAGCGAGCGGGGCCGTCAACACTGTTAGCATGCCGGCATCTTCAGTCTTTCCAACGAGCTGCTGCCTTGCCCGTCACTCCCACCTTTCTCTGGCACGACTACGAAACCTTCGGCGCCGTGCCGCGCCGTGATCGTCCGGCCCAGTTTGCGGGCATCCGCACCGATGCCGAGCTGAACGAGATCGGCGAGCCTGTCGAATTGTTCTGCCAGCCGTCCAACGATTGGCTGCCCGATCCGGTGTCGTGCCTCATCACCGGCATCACGCCGCAGCAGTGCGCCAGGCAGGGCGTTCCGGAGTACCGCTTCGCCCAGGCCATCGAGCGCGAACTGGGCACGCCCGGCACCATCGGCGTCGGCTACAACACCATCCGCTTTGATGACGAGGTCACGCGCCACTTGTTCTGGCGCAACCTGATCGACCCGTACGCACGCGAGTGGCAGAACGAATGCGGGCGCTGGGATCTGCTCGACGTGGTGCGCACCACCTGGGCGCTCCGCCCAGAAGGCATCCAATGGCCAAAGCACGAAGACGGCCGGCCGAGCTTCAAGCTGGAGCATCTCTCTAAGGCCAACGGTCTGGTGCACGAGGCAGCGCACGATGCGGTGTCCGATGTGCGCGCGACGATTGCGCTGGCGCGCCTCATTCGCAACGCGCAGCCGCGCCTGTTCGATTTTTGTCTGGCGCTGCGCAAGAAAGACCGCGTGGTGGCCGAGATCGGCGATGCGCCGCGGCCGTTGCTGCATATTTCCGGCATGTACGGCGTGGAGCGCGGCTGCATGGCCGTGGTGTGGCCGCTGGGCGGTCACCCAACCAACAAGAACGAGTTGATTGTGTGGGACCTGGCGTTCGACCCGTCGGAGCTGTTCCACATGGATGTCGCGACGATCCGCGAGCGCATGTTCACGCGCACGGCTGACCTGGCCGAAGGCACCACGCGGCTGCCGATCAAGTCGATCCACATCAACAAGTCGCCCATCGTCATCAGCAACATGAAGACGCTGCAACCCGCGCAGGCAGAACGCTGGGGCATCGACTTCGCCACCATTGAACGCCACGCCGCCATCGCGCAGGGTGCGCCGGACATGCGTGATACGTGGCGTCAGGTGTACGCCCGCGAGCTGGAGCCGATCGAAGACGTTGACCAGAACCTCTACGGCGGATTTGTCGGCAACGACGACCGCCGCCTGCTCAACGAATTGCGCACGCTCAGCGGCGAACAACTCGCGCGCCTGCATGCGGACTTTGCCGATGCACGCCTGCCTGAGTTGCTGTTCCGCTACCGCGCACGCAACTTTCCCGATACGTTGAACGAAGAGGAATACGAGCAGTGGGAGCAACTGCGCGCCGAGCGCCTGTTCGAAGGGCGCGATGGCTATCTGACCTTCGAGGTCTTCGGCGAACGGCTTCAACAATTGGGCGCGGAAGCCACGGAAAAAGGCGACGCGCGCGCGCAGAACATCCTGCAGGATCTGTACGACTACGCACAGCAGATCGCACCGGGCTGACGAAGCGGACGCGCACAAAGAAAAACGGAGGCCGAAGCCTCCGTTTTTTCATGGCGATGCTGAATGCGGATCAGGCCGCCTGCTGTGCCGCCGCCGGATCGCGCCACTGTGTCAGCAACTTGTTCCAGCGGATGCGCGCCGCCGCCAGGTTGGCTTCTTTCACATGGCCAAAGCCGCGGATGTCTTCCGGCAGGCGAGCCAGTTCCACGGCCTGCCCCAGCTTCTGCGCCGTCAGCCCCCGCGCGAGTTCATCCACCAGCGCGCGGTATTCGGCGATCAGCGCGCGCTCGGTGCGGCGCTCTTCGGTCTTGCCGAAGATGTCGAATGCCGTGCCGCGCAGGCCCTTGAACTTGGCGAGCAGCTTGAAGATGCGCATCGTGTTCGGCCCAAAGCGCTGCTTGACCAGGTGGCCCTTCTCGTCACGCTTGGCAATCATGGGCGGCGCAAGCCAGAAGTTGAGCTCGTAGTCGCGGCCGGGCTCGCCCTCGAATTGCGCGCGCAGCTTGTCGAGGAACGCTGGGTCGGTGTACAGGCGAGCGACTTCGTATTCGTCCTTGTACGCCATCAGCTTCGAGAGGTTGCGCGCTACCGCTTCCGTGAACGCCAGCGGCTGGCCTGCGCCCACCACGGCAGCTTCCGCTGCACGCACGCGTTCCACCACCGCGCGGAACTCAGCGGCATACGCTGCGTTCTGGTACGCGGTCAGCAGATCGACACGGCGGGCGATCAGCGTGTCCAGCGAGGGCAGGGCGATGACGTCGGCTTTGGCACGCGGCGCATCGTCGGCGAGCTTGAGCACCGCATCGCGATCTTGCGCGAGGTGGCGGCCCCATTCGAATGCGGTCTTGTTCTTCTCGACGGCCACGCCGTTGAGTTCGATCGCGCGGATGAGCGCGTCGTGCGTCAGCGGAAGCCAGCCTTTCTGCCACGCAAAGCCCAGCACGAGCGGATTGGTGTAGATGGCGTCGCCCAGCAGGCGCACGGCCAGCGTGTTGGCGTCTTCAAACGCGCAGGCATCGCCGATGGCCGCACGAATATCCGCCTCCGCCGAGCTGCCCGGGAAGCGCCAGTTCGGGTTCTTGATGAAATCGGCCGTGGGCGATGCCGTGCTGTTGACGATGGCGCGCGTCTGGCCGTGCTGCACTTTCGACAGCACTTCGTCCGACGCCGAGACAATCGCGTCGCAGCCGATCACCAGGTCCGCCTCGCCCATGGCGATGCGCGTGGCGTGAATCGAATCCGGACGCTCGCCGATCTGCACGTGCGAGAGCACGGCGCCGCCTTTCTGCGCCAGGCCCGCCATGTCGAGCACGGTCACGCCCTTGCCTTCGATGTGCGCGGCCATGCCGAGCAGGCCGCCGATGGTGACCACGCCCGTGCCGCCCACGCCCGTCACCAGCACGCCGTACGCGCGCTGGATGGCCGGCAGCTCAGGATGCGGCAGCAGTGGCAGGCCTTCCATCGACACGCCGTGCGACTCGGGCTTGCGCACCTGCGCGCCTTCGGCCGTCACGAAGCTCGGGCAGAAGCCGTTTACGCACGAAAAATCCTTGTTGCAGGACGACTGGTTGATCTTGCGTTTGGTGCCCAGCTCCGTGTCCAGCGGTTCGACCGACAGGCAGTTCGACTTGACCGAGCAATCGCCGCAGCCTTCGCACACCGCGTCGTTGATGAACGCGCGGCGTGCCGGATCGACCATCGTGCCGCGCTTGCGGCGGCGGCGCTTTTCGGTTGCGCAGGTCTGGTCGTAGATCAGCACGCTGGTGCCTTGCACCTCGCGCAGTTCGCGTTGAATCGCGTCGAGGCGATCGCGGTGGTGCACCGTCACGCCTTCGGGTAGCTTGATGGCGGCGTTGTACTTCTCGGGCTCGTCCGTGACGATGACGATGCGCGATGTGCCTTCCGCATGCACCTGCGCGGCAATCTGCGGCACCGACAGCGGGCCGTCGACCGGCTGGCCGCCCGTCATGGCCACGGCGTCGTTGTAGAGGATCTTGTAGGTGATGTTCACCTTGGCCGCGATCGAGGCGCGAATCGCCAGCAGGCCCGAGTGGTAATACGTGCCGTCGCCCAGGTTGGCGAACACGTGCTTGTCGCCCGAGAACGGCATCTGGCCGATCCACGCCACGCCTTCGCCGCCCATCTGGCTGAAGGTGTCGGTGCGGCGGTCCATCCACACGGTCATGTAGTGGCAGCCGATGCCGGCCAGCGCGCGCGAGCCTTCCGGCACGTTGGTCGACGTGTTGTGCGGGCAGCCCGAGCAGAACCACGGCTTGCGCTCTGCAGTGACGCGCGGCTTGGCGAGCGCCTTCTCTTTGGCGTCGATGATGGCGATGCGCGAGGCAATGCGGGCACGCACGTCCGACGGCAGCTCGAATTTTTCCAAGCGTGTGGCGATGGCGCGGGCGATCAGCGCAGGCGACAGCTCGTAGTGCGCCGGCAGCAGCCAGTTGGCCATCGGCACGGACCATTCGCCGCCGGCGTTGTCGCGTTCGTCAAACTTGCCGTACACACGTGGGCGCACGTCGTCGCGGTAGTTG
Organism: Ralstonia sp. Ralssp135; assembly: GCF_047304345.1. Lineage (NCBI taxonomy): Bacteria > Pseudomonadati > Pseudomonadota > Betaproteobacteria > Burkholderiales > Burkholderiaceae > Ralstonia > Ralstonia sp. Ralssp135. The sequence continues at coordinate 44,170 of NZ_JBGLYZ010000019.1, read as the reverse complement.
TACAGCTCTTCCTTGAGCTGGTATTCCAGGATCTGGCGCTTCTCTTCCACCACCAGGATCTCTTGCAGCCCTTCGGCAAAGGCCCGCGCGCCGTGGGCTTCCAGCGGCCACACGCAGCCGACCTTGTACAGACGGATGCCGATACGGCGGCAGGTTTCCTCGTCGAGGCCGAGGTCGACCAGAGCTTGACGCACGTCGAGGTACGCCTTGCCGGCGGTCATGATGCCGAAGCGTGCCTGCGGCGAATCGAGCACCACGCGGTCGAGCTTGTTGGCACGCACGTAAGACAGGCCGGCGTACCACTTGTAGTCGAGCAGGCGCGCTTCCTGCACCAGCGGCGGATCGGGCCAGCGGATGTTCAGCCCGCCCTGCGGCATGACGAAGTCTTCCGGCAGGATGATCTGTGCGCGATGCGGATCGACATCCACCGAAGCAGACGATTCCACCACATCCGTCACGCACTTCATCGACACCCACAGGCCGGAGTAGCGGCTCATCGCCCAGCCATGCAGGCCGTAGTCGAGATATTCCTGCACGTTGGACGGATACAGCACCGGAATGCCGGCCGCCTTGAAGACGTGCTCGGACTGGTGCGCCAGCGTGGACGACTTGGCGGCGTGGTCATCACCCGCCAGCACCAGCACGCCGCCATGCGCAGACGAGCCTGCCGAATTGGCGTGCTTGAACACGTCGATCGTGCGGTCCACGCCCGGCCCCTTGCCGTACCACATGCCGAACACGCCGCTGAACTTGGCGTTCGGATACAGATTGACCTGCTGCGAGCCCCAGACCGCCGTGGCGGCCAGGTCTTCGTTGAGCCCCGCCTGGAAGACGATGTTGTGCCCCGCCAGATGTTTCTTGGCTTTCCACAGGGCTAGGTCCAGCGCGCCCAGCGGCGAGCCGCGGTAGCCGGAGATAAAGCCCGCCGTGTTCAGCCCAGCGGCGCGGTCGCGCTCCTGCTGCAGCATCGGCAGACGCACCAGTGCCTGCGTGCCGCTGATGTAGATGCGGCCACGCTCAAGCGTGTACTTGTCGTCCAGGGAAATGGTTTCGAGCGCGCGGCGTAGCGCGTCGTTCAGAGGGGCATTCATGCGTGCTCCGGGTGGGTGTGTCGGGATCACCGACAGCAGGTCTCTTTTGGTGCTGCCTGCGCCGCTTCTTGTGGAAACTGGCATGCAGCCGTGGGTCGAGGCATCGTAGCATCGCGTGACATTCCGAACACCGTGCAACGCAGCAAGAATGGGGGTGGGTTTTCCCTTGGTTGTGGTGTCCGGTGCACGCATGCACTGCGTTGGAGGACGGGGTTGCGCCGGTTGTGCGGTGCATGCAACGTTTGCGGCGAAATCGGCAAACTTCGGTGAAGAAGCCGCGACCAAGTCACGCAACCCCTGGACTTTCAGAAGCTGCGCCGCCATCCTGCGCAGTTCCGCCCGAATTCCTCAACCCACGATCGTGATCGCTACCGCCTTCGCCACTGCCCAACCTCGGCATACGCTGCCGGCGGCCGGTGCGCGCCTGCGCGGCGGCACCTCGCACGATCGATTCAGCACGCACGCGGCCATCCGGCACTTCTTGCTCGCCCGGCTTGGTGCTGACACGCGCCGGCGCCGGTACGCCTGCCTTCGCCTGATACAACCCGGCGCGGCGGGCGCAGGAACCGCCATGGAACTTACGCAGAACTTCGTCAAGGCCAAACGGCCTTGCGCGGATGGCTACCGCTGGTACATCCGCAACCGCCACAGCGGCACCGATTACCAACACCTGCTCGACAGCCTCGTGCGCGAAGGCCGGATTACCGATGCGATCTGGCTGCTCGACAACTTCGGCCCGACCGACGCCGTGCTCGAAGCCGATGACATCGAGGCCGATGCGCTCGTCTTTGCCGGCACGATCGTCGTGCGCGGCGGCATTCACGTCGATGGCGTGTTGCGCGCCGGCCAGGCCATCCGCGCGGGCGGCGGCGTACGTGCAGGCGAGTCGATCACCGCGGGCGGTGATGTGGAAGCCAAGGCCGGCCTTTACTGCGACGGCGCCGTGCATGTTGGCGGCGACGTGCGCGTGGGCTGGAGCCTGACCGCCGCCGGCGCGCTACGTTGCGGCGGCCTCGTGCGCGTGCATCGCGACCTGCATTGCGATGCCGACATCGATACGGCTGCGGATTTGCTCATCGGCGAGGCACTGGCGGCGCGCGGCAACGTGCGTTGCGGCAAGGGCCTGCGCGCTGGCGGCGAGGTGATCAGCGAGGCCGGCATCGTGAGCGCGAACGGCATCTTCGCCGGCGGCAACCTCTGCGCCGACACGCATCTCGAAGCGGGTTGGGGCATCCGGGCTGGCGGCTACATTGAGGCTGGCGGCGCCATCCGCGCGGGTGAGGGCGTGGAGGCCGGCGGCAAGATCACGGCCGGGTTCGGCTACGGCGTCTATGCCGGGCTGGCGGTGCGCATGGCCGACTGGCCCGTCAGCGCACGCGTGCAGGCGCTCGCGCGTCCTGAAGGTTTGGTCAGCGGATATTGGGAGGCGCCATGAGCTGCGCGCTTGCCATCCCGCCGCCCGTCGAGCAACCGATGCTGGGTTCCGTTTTGAAGCAGTTGCAGCGCTGGGTTCTGCCGCTCGGCCTGCGCATCGACGTCGAGCACGGCAGCGATGACATCGAGCGCGAACTCGATGCGCTGTACGAGCGCATGCACACGCCCGGCACGCCGCTGCACGGCATGACATTCGACGACGGCACCTTGCCAGGCTTCCGCCTGCACACGCGCGAGGCGGATGGCGAAATTTACGTCTACGTTGAGGATGTGGCCGCGGGGCGGCTGGCGGGCTACACCGTGTTCAACCGCTTGATCGAGTTGGACAAGCGCGCCGACCGCGTCCTGCGCGCGCCGCACTCCAAGTACGCGGCGGCGTATCAGCGGCGCGGGCTGGCATCGGCGGTGTACCGGCGCGCGCTTGACGACGGTATGTGCCTGATGAGCGGGGCGCGGCAATCGGCCGGCGCGCATGCGCTGTGGCAATCGCTCGCGGCGCGGTATGCATCGGGCTACGTGGAGGTGCTCGACAAGCGACTGCGCTATCTGGGCGGCCGCGTTGACGGTGAAGTGCTCGACGCTCTGCATACCCGGCGCGTGCTGCTGGGCACGGGTTGGAGCGTGGAGACCTTGGCTGCGGCCACGCAGATGGCCGTCTAACCGCGTCTATGCGGCAACCTGTTCGATCACCTGCCGCATTTGCATGACCAATTCGTCCATCGCCTTGGCCGGCACGTTGCCATAGCCGAGCACGAGGCCGTTGTATTGGGCGCTCTGCGTGCCCGGCAGGCAGAAGCGCGACAGCGGCCGCAACACCATTCCGTGTGCTCGGGCGGCAACGGTTACGTCCACGTCCCGCACCGGTGCGTCGAGCCGCGTCGACAGGTGCATGCCACCGGCGCCGCCCGAAACTGTCACCACGCCGCTCAGATGCGTTTGGAGCGCAGTCTGGAGCGCGTCACGGCGCTCGCCGTACAGACGACGCATGCGCCGCAGGTGCCGCGTGAAATGCCCCGCCTCGATGAACTCGGCCAGCGCGAGCTGTTCAGGCACGCGTCCGCGCAGCATCAGGGCGCCGGCGGTCAGGCGCAACGCAGGTACCAACTCTGGAGGCACCACCATATAGCCCAGGCGCAGCGCGGGAAACAGCATCTTGCTGAAGGTGCCCAGGTAGATCACCGGTGCATCGGCAGCAAGGCCCTGCACGGCGGACAGCGGCGCGCCGCTGTGGCGGAACTCGCTGTCGTAATCGTCTTCGATGATCCACGCGCCGGCTGCGCGTGCGTGCTGGATGAGCGCAAGACGGCGCTCCAGACTCATCACCGCGCCCAGTGGATATTGGTGCGACGGCGTGATGTAGATCAGCTTCGGCGGCGCCTCGCGCCAGTCTTCCGGGCGCGGGGCGAGGCCATCTGCGTCGATACCGATCGGCACGAGCCACAGGTCGGCGGCCAGCAGGGCGGCGCGGGCACCGTAGTAGCCGGGGTTCTCGATCCACGCGGTGTCGCCTGCATCGGCCAGCGTGCGGGCGCACATGTCGAGGCTGTTCTGCGTGCCATCGGTGATGAACACCTGCGACGCGTCGCAGCGCACGCCGCGCGAAACGCGCAAGTATTCCGCTATCGCTTGGCGCAGCGCCACGTTGCCCTCTACCGGGCCATAGCCTAGCTGGCCGGCGCCAACGCGGCGCCAAGCGCGTTCTACGCAGCGCCGCCACTGCGCGAGCGGAAACTCGTCCAGCGCGGGCGTGCCCGGCAGGAAGGGCAGCAGGTCAGCCATTTCGCCCCTTGGGCGTTCGAGCCCGGCCACGCGGCGCGATAGTGCGGGCGTTGCGGGTGGTACTTGCGGCGCCGGTGACGGCGCCCGCTGCAACCCGTGCTGAAGCCCCACATGCGCCACCACCGTGCCTTGCCGCCGGCTGAGCACAAAGCCCTCTGCCGCCAGTTGCTCGTACGCATACAGCACGGAGTTGCGCGCGATGCCCAGCTCTTCGGCCAGCGTGCGCGAGGGCGCCAGGCGCGTACCTTCCTCGATCTGGCCGCTCAGGATTGCCGCGCGCAGGCAGGCGTATAGCCGATGCTGCTGCGAGGCGCGAGCCGCGCCTTCGCCGTGCATCGCGGTGCGTTCGTAGTTCGACAGCAGGACGCCGTAATCCATCGTGGCTCCAAGATTCTGCATTTTGATGGGTCTATGCATGGTGCCACGGTTTTTTTATCGTCGGCATATCGATTACGATTTCGGAGCTTTGCATGTCAAGCACAGAAGCCACATCGCCGACCGCGCGCACCCGTGTGCGCCGCGTCGCGCACCGCGGCCATTACGACCGCACCACGCTGCACGCCATCCTCGACGAGGCTTACGTCTGCCACATCGCCTTTGCCGACGAGCATGGCGTGCATTGCATCCCGACCGCGTGCTGGCGCGAGGGCGACCACCTTTACATTCACGGCTCAAACGGCAGTCGCATGCTGAAGCTGGCGGGCAGTGGGGCGCAGGTCTGCGTGACCATCACGCACATCGACGGGTTGGTGCTTGCACGATCGGCGTTCAACCATTCCATGAATTACCGCTCGGCGGTCATCTACGGCGCGTTCGAAGTCGTGCCCGATGGGCAGAAATCGGCGGTGCTCGATACCTTCATGGAAGTCCTCGCGCCGGGTCGTTCGCAACAGGTACGGCCCGGCAATGCCAAGGAACTCGCCGCCACGACGGTGCTGCGCATTCCGCTGGATGAGGCCGCGTGCAAAGTGCGCACGGGTGGTCCGAAGGACGATGCTGAAGACCTCGACTTGCCGGTGTGGGCCGGCGTGCTGCCGATGGCGCTGTTGCCACTGCCGCCTGCGGTGGACGCCGCGCCTGCAGGTACGCCTGACTACGTGCAGGAGTGGAGGGACAGTGCGCGTGCGCCGGTGAGGGATGCGGTGATGTCGTGAGGGCTACCGGGTGCTAGTTGGTTTTGTTTTGGTCTTAGTGGTGCATCCCTTGTTTCATCCCCTGCCGGGGCTGACTCACTTTCTTTGGCAAGACAAAGAAAAGTGAGTCGGTCCCGGCAGGGAACGAAAGGGGGGTGGACCACCAACAAAAAAACTCAGTGCACCAACTGGTTAATCTCAATAATCGGCATCAACACCGCCAACACGATCAACAACACCACCACACCCATCGTCAAAATCAACGCCGGCTCCAGCAAGCCAGTCAGAAACAATGTGCGACGCTCCAACTCCTGCGCCTCACCCTGCGCAGCCCGTTCAAGCATCGCCGGCAGATTGCCCGTCGCCTCACCCGAGCGAATCAAATGCACCAGCACTGGCGGAAACTGATTCTGCGCCGCCAAGGCCCGCGCCAGCGAAGTTCCTTCCCGCACCCGCGTGGACGCATCCTCCACATTGGTCTTGAGCGCGACGTTGTTCAGCGTCTCCCCCGCTGCCTGCAAGCCCCGCAAAATCGGCACACCGGCACTGGTGAGAATGGCCAGCGTGCTGGCAAACCGCGCGGTGTTATAGCCGCGAACGAGCTTGCCGAACAGCGGCGCTGTCAGCAGCCACTTGTGCCACGACAACCGCAATGCCGGCTGCTTGAGCAGATTGCGGATCAGCGCGCCGATCGCCACCAGAACGATCGCTGCGAGCCATCCCCAATTCCGCACAAAATCGGACAGCCACAGCATGATGATCGTGAGCGTTGGCAGCTTCTGCTTGGTGTTGGCAAACACGCTCACCACCTGCGGCACCACGTACGACAGCAGGAAGATCACGATGGCAAACGCCACCACCGTGACGATGGCCGGATACGTGAATGCCAGCTTGATCTTGGAGGTGAGCGCGTTTCGGCTCTCGATGTAGTCGGCCAGGCGCGAGAGCACGAGGCCAAGATTGCCCGAGTGCTCGCCCGCTGAAACGAGGGCGCGATAGATGTCCGGAAAATCCTTCGGATGCTGCGCCAGCGCCACCGAGAGTGAGCTGCCGCCCACCACTTCCGCGCGGATGGCAGCGAGCAGTTCGCCGACGTATGCACGTTCGGCCTGATCGGCCAGCGCGGCCAGCGCCTCATCGAGCGGCAGACCTGCCACCAAGAGGCTCGCGAGTTGGCGCGTGACGAGCGCGTTTTCCTGCGCCGAGAGCCGCTTGCCGAAGCTCGACCCGCCGCGCTTCGTGGCCTGCGCACCCAGCGCGTCGACCACCAGCGGCGTCAGCCCGCGTGCGCGCAGCAGCGTGCGCGCTTGGCGTGCACTGTCGGCTTCGATGACACCCTTGTCGGTCTTGCCGGTGGCGTCGGCGGCTTCGTAGCGGAAGGCTGGCATGCGCTATTCGTTTGATCGCGCCTTAGTCGCGTGTGACCCGCAGCACTTCTTCCAGCGACGTGGCGCCCGTGTCGATCCAGCGCTGTGCATCCATGCGCATGGTCTGCATGCCCTGGCCGATGGCGAACGCCTTGATCTCGGATTCAGCGGCCTGGCGGTGGATCATCGTCTGAATTTCAGGTGTGACGGTCAGCAGTTCATAGACGCCGGTTCGGCCCTGGTAGCCGGAGTTGCTGCAACGGTCGCAGCCGACGTGATGCCACACCGATTTGCGTGCCGGTGCGGCGGGTGCCACGCCATCGGCAACCGGCGTGCCGGCCACGGCTTCCACTTCAGCAGGCGTGAGTTCGAGCACTTCTTCGCGGCGGCAATGCACGCACAGGCGGCGGACCAGCCGCTGCGCCAGCACACCCAGCAACGATGAGGACAGCAGGAACGGCTCGATCCCCATGTCGATCAGCCGCGTTACGGCTGAGGCCGAATCGTTCGTGTGCAACGTCGCCAGCACCAAGTGGCCCGTGAGTGAGGCCTGCACGGCAATCTGCGCGGTATCCAGATCGCGGATTTCCCCGATCATCACCACGTCCGGGTCCTGGCGCAGGATGGCGCGCAGGGCCTTGGCGAACGTCATGTCGATCTTCGGGTTGACCTGCGTCTGGCCAATGCCGTCGAGGTCGTATTCGATCGGGTCTTCCACCGTCATGATGTTGGTGGAAGCGGAATCGAGCCGCGACAGTGCCGCGTACAGCGTGGTCGTCTTACCTGAACCCGTCGGGCCGGTGACGAGCACGATGCCGTGCGGCTGGTTGATCAGGTGGTCAAAGCGCGCCAGCGTGCCGGCGCCCATGCCGAGCTTGCTCAGATCCAGGCGGCCGGCTTCCTTGTCGAGCAGACGCAGCACCGCGCGCTCGCCGTGGCCGGTGGGCAGTGTGCTCACACGCACGTCCACCGGGCGACCGCCCACGCGCAGCGTGATGCGGCCGTCCTGCGGCAGGCGTTTCTCGGCAATGTCGAGCTGCGCCATGATCTTGATGCGCGAGATGAGTGCGCCGTGCAGCGCCTTCTTGGGACGCACGACGTCGCGCAGCGTGCCGTCCACCCGGAAGCGCACCACGGAGGCATTCTCGAACGGCTCGATGTGGATATCCGAGGCGCCTTCGCGCGCGGCCTGCGTGAGCAGCGCGTTGATCATGCGGATGATCGGCGCGTCGTCTTCGGATTCGAGCAGGTCTTCCACGGCAGGGATGTCCTGCATCAGGCGCGAGAGGTCGACTTCGCCTTCCACTTCGCCCACCACCTGGGCTGCGCTGCCGTCTTGCGCGTTGTAGGCCGTTTGTGTGGCGGTGGACAGCGCCGCCGCGCTAAGCGTCACCAACTGCAGCGCGCCGAACACGCGGCCGAGTTCAGCCAGCGCCGTACGCGAGGTTTCAGGGCAGACCCACACTTCCAGCGTGTCGACGTCCTGGCGGGCGACGAGCAACCTGGCGTCGCGCGCAAACGCATACGGCACCAGCCGCACGGCTGACTGCGAGGGCGGCTCGAGCGTGCTGACGTCGGTGGTGGAAGCTTGCGTTGCCATGGTTCGTTGTCCGTTGTCAGCCACCATTGCGCGGCGCGTTGCCGTCGTAGCCGCCCGAAGTGGGCGCCGCGAAGTTCTGCAGGCGCGGCTGGCTGCGCGTGGTGCCTTGCGGCATCGGCATCGGGGCGCCTGGGGGCACCTGCGTGCCGGCCGGGCCCTTCGGCACGATCGACACATCGCCGTAATTGTCAGCCGGGCGCATGGCGCTGGGCGTGGGCAGTACCGGCGTGTCCTTGTCCGACGTGGTCGGCAGCATGTTCGGCGAGACAAAGCCCTGCTGCGTGTCGCGCATGTAGTTGTAGCGGTTGTCCGACAGCGCGCCCGTGGCATCGGCCGTGCGCAGAATGATCGGGCGCAGGAACACCAGCAGGTTGGTCTTCACGCGCGTCTTGTTTTCCGAGCGGAACAGCGCGCCCAGGATGGGGATGTCGCCCAGGCCCGGCACTTTTTGCTCGCCGTCCTGGTAGTTGTCTTCCAGCAGGCCGCCCAGCACGACCACCTGGCCGTCGTTAGCGAGCACATTGGTTTCGATCGAGCGCACGTTGGTGGTCGGGCCTTGCGCCGCATTCTGCGTGCCCGGCACCACAGCAGACGACTCCTGGAAGATCTGCATCTTCACCAGCCCGCCATCGGTGATCTGCGGCTTGACGCGCAGCGTGATGCCGACGTCCTTGCGGTCGAACGTCTGGAACGGCGTGACCGAAGCCGCGCCGCCGGTCTGCGCATATGAACCGGTCGTGATCGGCACGTTCTGGCCGATCAGGATCTTGGCCTCTTCGTTGTCGAGCGTAATCAGGTTCGGGGTGGACAGCACGTTGACCGAACCATCCGAACCCAGCGCGCTGAGGATGGCGCCCAAACCGCTGCCCCTGTTGAACACCCCGAAGTTGCCGCCGTTGAGTTGGCCAACGCTGTTTGAGAGCGTGCCGACGGCAGTCTGCGCGGCCGTACTGCCGATGCCGCCACTGGTGATCGTGGCAATCGTGCCCGCGAGGTTGATCAGGTTATTGGCGCCGCTGCCGAAGTTGGTGCCACCGCCAAAAAAGGTGGTCGGGCCGCCCGCGCCGGCCATCCATTGGATGCCCAACTGCGACGCCTTGGTGGCCGTCACTTCCACGATCATCGATTCGATGTAGACCTGCGCGCGTCGCGCGTCGAGGTCGTCGATCACGGCGCGCAGGTTGCGATAGACCGGCTCGCTGGCGGTGATGATGAGCGCGTTGGTGGCCGGATCGGCCTGGATGATGCCGCCGGTGGTCGGCGTGTTGTTCTGCCCAAACGAGGCGCGGAACGAAGAGCTGCCGCTGCCCGAGCCACTGCCCGAACCCGAGCCGCTGCCGTAATTGGTGTTCTGTGTGTTCTGGTTCTGCGAGGTGTTCACACCGCCGGCCGGCTGCGAGGTCGCGCCTTGGGCGGCGCTCTGGCCGCCGGGCCCGGTTGATGCCGAGGCCGACAGCGTGGCGTCGGCCGCCACGATCGCGCGCAGCGTGGTGGCCAGCTGCACCGCGTTGGCGTTCTTGAGCGGCACCACCCAGATGTTGCCCGGGCGCGCATTCGGCACGTCCAGCTTGGCGATCAGTTGTTTGGCTTGCGCAAGGCGTGCCGCACTCGACGCACGCACCATCACGCTGTTCGAACGGGGCTCAGCCACGACTGACGTGCGCAGGCTCGGGTCCGACAGTGCCGCGCCGGCGCCCGCACCGCCTGCGCCACCGGCCGACGGGTCGAGCAGCTTCTGCAGCGTAGCCGCCACGTCGATGGCCACGGCGTTCTTCAGCGGAATCAGCTCGGTCTCGCCGGCCACGGGCGTGTCGATCGACGCGATGATGCGGCCGATGCGGCGCAGGTTGTCGGCGTAATCGGTAATGACCAGCGTGTTGTTGGCCGGGTATGCGGTGATCGTGTTGTTGGGCGCGATCATCGGGCGCAGCACGGGCACCAGGTTGTTGGCCGATTCATGCTGCAGGCGGAAGACCTGCGTGACGACCTGTTCGCCGCCGCGCGAGCCTGCCGCGCCCACGCTCGTGGGCGAGCCCTGCAGCTTGGCGTCGGCTTCCGGCACGACCTTGGTGAAACCGTTGCCCTCGACAATCGCGTAGCCCTGCATGCGCAGGATCGAGCCCAGCGATTCCAGCGCCTGCGAGCGCGTCACCGGCTTTTCGGTGACGAGGTTGACGGTGCCCTTCACGCGCGGGTCGACGATGAAGTTCTTGCCCGTGGCCTGGCCGACGGCCTTGACCACCGAGTCCAGATCCGCGTTGACGAAATTCAGCGAGACCTCATCCCCGGGGTTGCCGACGGCGCCGTTCTGGGCAGATGCCGCGCTCGGCGGGGCGGCAAAGACTGGCATCGAGCCGGCCACCATTGTTGCGCAGCATGCCAGGACGATGGCGCGAACGGTGAGTCGGGAAGAGGCGTTGTACATGGTCTCGTTCATGGTTGTCGGCACGCTGGCTCGCGCGCCGGCTTGAGGATCAAAAGCGGAGTCGATGATGCGACCCGTCGCGCGGGCCCAGCAGACTCAACAGGCCAATCAATTGCGGTTCCGACTCCGGCGTGGCACTGGCCACCCCGTCAAAATGTGCGTTGGACCCAAGGGTGCCCTGGCCCTGCAGGGTGAGCGGCCCGGCCAGCGTTGACAGCGACAACTGCATCGGCGCACCGCTCACGCCGCCAAACGACACCACGGCCTGGTAACTGCCCAGCGGCCGCACCCGGCTGAGGCTGGATGATACCTGCTCAAGCGTGACAGTCAGCGCGCCCTGAGCGGCGTTCGGCTGGCCCTTTCTACTGCCGAATTGGCCCGAGAGCGGCGTCCACTGCGCCCGCAGCCGGCCATCCAGCTTGAGCGTGTTGAACGGCGCGCCAATGCCTTCCAGCAACGATGCCGGCAATGCAACCGTGCCAGCCTCTGCGTCCCAATGCCCCGGCGTGACCGTCAGCGTGACCGGCTTCTCCAGCGCGCGATCGTGCGTCAGGTGCGCGCGCAGCGTGCCGGTCAGCAGCGGCAGCATGTCGATCGACCAGGACAGCCGGCCGGGCAGCACGGTGGCGTCGGCCCCGCCGTTGCCTGCGGTCAGCGCCAGCGTTGCGCTGCCGTGCCAGATACTGCCCTGGCTGTCGGCCAGCAACACACGATGCCCCGTGGCCGCGGCCACACGCTCGGCCGCCCACGCGGCCGGATACTGCGCCACCACGGTCAAGCCCACGGCCAGCAGCGCCACGCCACCCCACAGCACGCGCCAGCCGAAGCTCGTGCGCTCGTCGGACTCGGCACGGCGGCGCAGGCGCAGTGGCGGCAGTGATTCAATTCCCATCGGCACGATCGGACCCGTCAGTGGCCCGCGGCGGCAGGGCCTTGCAGCGTCGCCGTCACGTTGACCAGGGCCGTTGCGCCCACGTATTTGATGTTCGTGTCGATCACCTTCATGCGCTGCGCCTGCCGCACCTCCTGCAGCCATTCGGCGACGGCGCCAAAGGGCACCTTGTCCAGTTGCACCTGCACGCTCTCGCCCGACATCGCCATCCGCGTGGCCTTCAGGCCGTGGTTGGTGAGGCTCGTGTTGAGCGCCTGCTGCAGTTCCGCGCCGCGCGGCACGGGCGCAGCGGCAATGGCAGACAGGCCGCGCGCTTCCTGGCCGAGCGTTTCCATCTCGGCGAGTTGGGTACGCATCTGCGGCAGGGCTTTCTCGATGCGGCGCTGGCCTTCAAAGGCCGGCTCCCACAGCACCAGGTAGACGATCACGAGCAGCAGCACCACGCCGCCGCCGGTCAGGATGCGGCGCTCGCGCGGTTCGCGCTGCATCCAGAAGGTCGTGGCCGCATCGCGCACCGAGTCCGGCACGCCAATGCGCGGCAGGCGGCGGGATGATGATCGGGAAGAGGGGGAGGAAGTCGCCATGGAGGAATCGTTATTGGGCGATGGAGACCGTCCAGCGCGAGCCGGGTACGGTGGCTTCTGCGCCGCGCGGGGCCTCGGCGGTGTCCATGTTCAGGCCGACATTGCGGGCGGCGGTGCGCAGGCTGGCAGTGTCGGTGCCGTCCTTGAGCGTGACCGTCAGCGCGCGGCCGTGGTAATCGAGTGCGAGCAGCGCATCGGGCGCGAGCCCGGAGGCAGCCTGGGCAAAGCGATCGGCCAGCGGCAAGAAGTCTTCCGGCGCCGATTTGCCGGCGGCCAAGCGCAGTTGTTCGACCTGGCGGCGCATCTGCGCGGGCGGATCGAGGATCACCGGTGTATTCGGGAATGCCGTCTGCAATTGCGCGCGCATGGCGGTATCGAGCCGCTTCTGTTCGGCACGCAGCGTGAGCCAGCGCGCGTTCATGCCGATGAGCTGCACGACCACCAGCAGCGCGGCCAGCGCGATCGGCAGGCGCCAGAGGCTCCAGTCCATGCCGGCCACGCCGCCGCGGGCAAAGTCGAACTGGCAGAGGTCGGCTTCGCCCGAAGCCAGGGCGTCGCGTGCGCCGGCGGCCCAGGTGGACCAGTCCAGCGTGGCGGCGGCGGGGTCGGCCGACAGAGCGGGCGCCAACTCGCGCAGCGCGGGCGAGACCATCAGCGTGGCTGGCGTGGGGGCAATGCCCAGCCAGTTGCCGAGGTTGGCCGGCAGTACGCGCAGGCCGTAGCCCTCGGCGCGGCCGGTGCGTACGGTGATGTCGATGGCGACGGGCGCGTCTGGGTCAGACGGCGGTGCCGCATCGAGTGCGATGGTTGCCGGGGTGACCGCGGCCACGGTTTCAGCAGCAGGCGCGTCGACTGCGGGTTCAGCGGCAGCGGAAGCGTCGAGCGATGGTTCCGAGCGTTCGACGGCATTTGCCGATCCTGCAATCGGCACTGCGGCTGCGGCAGGCGTTTCAAACGGCACGCAAAGCTGCGCGGGCAGCAGATGGCAGGTGCGGTGCTTGTGGCCGGCAAAGGTATCGAGGATGAAGCGGACCCACGCGCGGTCGGCAATCATCAACGCGCGTGATTGCGGCTCGCGGGGCGCCCGCCAGCCACGCGCAGGAGCATCGCCCAGGCGGGGCCCCAGGGCGATATGGCATTGCTGCGCGTCCTGCACGAGGCGCTCTTCCACCAGGTTGGGCAAGGCCAGGCGCAGCTTGGGCAGCGCCAGCGGCGGCACGTTGGCCGGCACCAGCAGCACGTCGGCGGCGGGCAGCAGAAGGATCAGGCGGTCAGCCGCGGGCAGTTCGTCGGTGCGCGACGTGCCTTCGCGCTGAACACGTTGCGGCCCTTGTGCGCCCTCTTCACGCACCAGCGCGAAGGGTACGGAGGCAAGCGCGCCCGCCGACCAGCGTTCGGGCGATTGAATGGGCCGGTGCGGCAGGCGCACGTACAGGGAGGTCGTCAAACCGCTCCTCTATTGATCTTGAGAGTGTGAATGCGAACTGCCAACGGAAGCGCCGGATTGCGCAAAACCCGCGATGCTGAACGATGCGGATGACAATACGGCGAAGGCTAGGGTCTGTCTACAAGCGGCCCGTACGCACGTAGAGGGGTGTTGCGCCGCCGTCATGACGGAATCTCGTCGATGCGGCGGACCCAGACGATGCGGGTCGCGTTATTGTTGATCGGATCGCCACGTGAAACAAGCGCCACTTCTCCGATTCGGGCGCGCTCGTGGCGGGCCATGCCGTAGACCAGAAAATAGTGGGTCTGCACGTCCAGCAGATTGGCCGCGGCGGTGGTGTCGACCCCGGGCGCGATGCCGCGCAACTGGTTCGTGACATCGCCGATGTTGCGGAAGTAAGCGCGGTCGCGCGCCTGCACCAGCGAGCGGGCGCGGTCCAGGCTCAGGTTCGGGATGACGGCGGCCAGCACTTCGGCGCTGGCCGTGTTGGCATTGATCTGCGTGCGGGTGGGCAACACGATCACGTAGGGGCGCAGCTTGGCGATCATGTCCGCCGTGTAGCCGGGGATCGTCAGTAGGCTGGCTACGTCGTCGAGCGGTCGTGGGCCATTGCTGTTGCTGCCGCCGCTCCCGCCGCTGTCTTCGGCGCCTTGCTGGCCGCCCTGCATGCCTTCGATCGACTGGAAGCCGCCCAGCATCTGCGCCAGGTACGTCGCCGTGACATTGGCCAGGCTGGGGTCGATGCTGAGCGACTGCAGCAGCAGGCCGTAAGCCTTGATGGCGTCCTTGTCGCGGCCGGTAATGATGGTGCGGGCGCCCAGCGTCTGCGCCGTCAGCAGGTTCATCAGGTTGAAGCGTGCCTGGGCATCGAAGATGCGGCCCGACAGGTACGACTCTTCGCCGGCCGTATCCGTGCGCAGCGAGCTGCCGAGGAAGTCCGATAGCTTGGTTTCCTGGATCGGCACGGCCCAGATTTCGCCCAGATGGTCCACCGCGCCGGTGCGGCGCTGGTCATCGCGCAGGATGAGGCGCGCCCAGTCGATGCCGGCCCGCGCGATCCACGTGGCCTGCGCTTTCAGGCGCTGGTTTTCCACTGCGCGGATCTCCACCTGCTGCCGCCACAGCATGCCCGACACAATCACCACGGCCAGCGTGACGACCAGCAGTGCCGTGATGATGGCCGCGCCGCGCTGGCGACCAGCATGCGGATGACGTTGGGCAAGTCGACGGGAGTATCGCGCCATGTCAAAGCCCCGTCATGCAGATGCGCGTGAAGCGCTGCGGCGTGCCCTGCGGCGTCATGCGCACGAGCAATGCCAGTTCCACCGCGCGCACCGAGGCGGCCGGCACCACCACGCCCGGGTTGTTGGCCGGCGGCGCCGACGCGCTGGGCGTGGAAGCCGACGGCAAGCCGGTGAGGGTGGTGGTATTGCTGCCGGCCGGGAACAGCGCCGCAGACAGTGCGCCCGTGTTGTCCATCCAGCCGCCGGGTTCGATCCACGCGCGCGCGCTGATGCTGTCGACGTTGGTGGCGAGCAGGTAGCGCGCAGCACCCACACCGCCCTGGCGCAGGTTGTCCAGTGCGTTGCGCAGGTCGCCGCGGTTGGTGATCGGTTGGGTCTGGAGGCGTTCGAGCCGGCCGTCGACAATGCGGTAGAGCACCACTTGCCAGGCGGGCGGCTGGCCGTCGTCGCGGCGGTCGCGCACCATCAGCACGCGATTGGCGTCCACCTCCACCGGTGAGCGCGACAGCGTGTTCGGATCGGCCAGCTGGGTGCAATCGGCGTCGAACTGGGCGTAGGCCGTTTTGAGTGCTTCGATGCGTTCGTCGCGTTGGGCCAGCGCCTCGTGCGTGCGGGTCATGCTGTCCAGCCCGCGCCAGGCGATCACGGCCAGGATGGCCAGCAGCGTGATCGCCACCAGCAGTTCGAGCAGGGTGAAGCCGCGCGCCGAACGGTTAGAAGACATTGCGCGCATCGTTCGGCAATAGAGTCACGAGCCAGGCCAGTCGCACGGATTTGGACGCGTCCGGATAGACGGACACCTCCACACGGCGGAACACCGGGTTGGGCGTGGTGGCGATGGTCTCTTCGCACCACAGTTGCGTATCGCCTTGCGGGCAGGCAAAACCGCGCGCGCCGGGGTCTGGGAAGACGCGTGCCAGGCGCAGGTTGGCGAGGTGGTTTTCAGCGCTCCAGGTGGCGATCATGCGCGTCTGCAGGGAGTCGCTTGCGGTGGTCATGCTGCCCATGGCGCGCATGGTGGCGGTCAGCGCCACGGCCACGATGGTCAGCGCCACCAGCACTTCGAGCAGGGTGAAGCCGCGCGTGCGCGTTGGACGGTGGCTGCGCGTCATTGCGTTTGCGTCTCCGTCAGCACGCGCGGGCCGCCGTCGGATACCACGTCGACGCGCGAGCCCTGCGAGGTCAGTGCCACGCGCCAAGGCAAACCAATCGCCTCACGGCCGAACACGAGGCGCTGCGGCGCGCCTGGCACCGCAGCGGCACCGGCGACGATCTGTACGTTGTCCATGCCTTGGCGCCAGTGGCCCGGTGCGAGCACGTCCCGGTTGAGCAAGCGCCAGCCATTCGGAGTCGATTCGTAGAAGCGCCAGCCCTGCGCATCGCCTTCCCAAGCCACGGGGCGCGAGGTGAGCTGCGCCTCTTCCTGTGCGAGCTCGATCAGGCGGGCCAGCTTCTGCGCATCGTCGGCCAGTTGCGAACGCCGGTTGGGCGTGGCGTTGACGGCCACCACGGCCAGCACGATGCCGATGATGACCACCACCACCAGCAACTCCAGCAGCGTAAAGCCGAGAGCCTGCCGGCGGCGGTGTGGGTGGCCGAGCATGGTGAGCGGGTGGCTGGGGGACGGCGCTGGCTTAGTTGTCCCAGTTGCCGATGTCGGCGTCGTTGCCCGTGCCGCCGGCCTGGCCGTCTGCGCCGAAGCTGAAGACGTCCACTTCGCCGCGCACGCCCGGGTTCAGATATTGGTACGGGTGGCCCCACGGGTCTTTGGGCAGGCGTTCCAGATAGCCGCCGCCTTTCCAGTTGTTGGGGATCGGCTCGGTGGTCGGCTTGGCGACGAGCGCCCCAATGCCCTGCTCGGTGGTCGGGTAGCGGCCGTTGTCCAGGCGATAGAGCTTGAGCGCCTGCGAAATGGACGCGATGTCCTGTTTGGCGGCGATGATGCGCGCCTCGTCAGGACGGCTCATGATCTTTGGCACCACCAGCGCGGCGAGGATGCCCAGGATCACCACCACCACCATGATTTCTATCAGGGTGAAGCCACGCGCTGCTTGTCGGGCGAGGGCGCGCTGGCGGAAGGAAGAGCGAAGTTGGCCTTGCATCATGGCGACAGAGTTGGCAATAAGGGGAAGAGACACAGTATATCCGTGACATATGACCATATATTGCATGGGAAGGTCATGCTGCGTTGGCTCTAGAGCCGCACCTCCAAGCTGTTCACCGAACTGGCATGAAGGGCGGATAGAATCGGCGTATTCCTACGGTGCCTCGCCTCATTTCATGAACGCTCGACAGTCGTCCCGTCTGCTCAGTCTTGTACTGTTTGCTGCCCTGTGTGCGCTCCTGACGCACTGGGTGCTGACGCTGTCTTCGCTGCGCTCGCTGGGTACGCCGCGCGAGGCACGTGTTGCCCAGACCGACGCGCTGGAGACCGGCGCGGCCGTCACGCTCTTTGGCGGCGGCCCACAGAACGGCCCGCGCGATGTGCAGGTGATGGGCGTGGTGGCCGATCTGGCGGATGGTTCAGGCGCAGCCATCGTGTCGGTGGATGGCGGTGCGCCGCAGGCCGTGCGGGCCGGCAAGTCGCTGTCGTCCAACCTCAAGCTGGTGGAAATCAAGGCGCGCTCGGTGGTGATCGAGCGCAATGGCACGCGCCAGGAGATTCCGCTGCCGGCCAGCGCCGTGGCGGGCGTGTCGCCGGCCAATCGCCATGCGCCGTCCCTGCCGCTACCGCCTGCAGGCGCTGCAGCTCCGCTATCGACGCCCGCTATGCCACCCGCGCCGCCGGTTGCCAACAACCCGGCCAATACCGCCATGCCGGGCGCCATGCTGCCCATTGCGCCCGCTCAGATCAACACGGGTGACGAGCCTGCCAGCCAGGGCGGCGGTATCGTCGGCCCGCGCCACCGCGCGGCTGCGGCCGCACGCAAGGGCGATAACCCCCAGCCGGGCGCCAACCAATAGGCATTGAACGGCCCCGCCGTGCAGTGGCGGGCGCATATTACAGCGCGTGTCATCGGGGTAACAGCGTGTAAAAGCCGGCAACGCGTCGGCATTGTCGGGTTCTAATCCGCTACACAGTCCATGTGAAAAGGAGCTGACCATGACCAACAAACGTGCTGTCCAAGCCTTCCTCGCTACCTCGGCCCTGTTCCTGGCCATGTCGGGCATGAACGCCCGCGCCCAGGATGCCAGCGCCCCAGCCGCCAGCGCACAGGCACCGGCCGCGGCGCAGGCTGCGCCGCAAGCCAATGCCCCTGCCGGCAAGCCGGGCCGCCACGGCGGCGGCCTGAAGGCGCTCGACACCAACGGCGACGGCCAGATCTCGCGCGACGAAGCCAAGGGTCACACCTGGCTTGAGAAGAACTTCGACCAGATCGATACCAACCACGACGGCCAACTCAGCAAGGACGAGCTGGCCGCCTGGCACAAGGCCCACAAGGGCGAGATGCACGAAAAGATGGCGCAACGCTTCGACGCCAGGTTCAAGGCTGCCGACAAGGACAACGACGGCTCCCTGAGCAAGGACGAAGTGCAGGCCGGCATGCCGCGCCTTGCCAAGAGCTTCGACCAGATCGACGCCAACCACGACGGCAAGATCACCGAAGACGAAATCCGCGCCTACATGAAGGCCCGCCACGATGCCCGCAAGGCTCAGAAGAACACCCCTGCAGCCGCGGCCATGCCGGGCGGCCCGTCGGCCACCAAGGGCGAGTGACGCTTCGCCTAAGTCTCCGCACGCAAGCGGCGCCTTCGGGCGCCGTTTTTATTGCCACGCCAATCCGCATCCTCAGCGAGGCGCAAGGCGGGTGTGGCCGGTTTTGCTCCGGGGCCAGTGTCGGATGGCCGCTGCCGCTCACGCCCCAAAAAAAACACCCCGATGGCGAACCACCGGGGTGCGGGTACAGCTTGCCTGAAGTTGAGGGTTTTCAGGCTGGCTGATCGTCGGCCTTGAGCACGCCGCGGCGCATCTGGTCGAGTTCGATCGACTCGAACAGCGCCTTGAAGTTGCCCTCGCCAAAACCTTGGTTGCCCTTGCGCTGGATGAACTCGAAGAAGATCGGGCCGAGCTGGTTCTCGGAGAAGATCTGCAGCAGCAGATCGCCCGGGGCGCCGTCGATCAGGATCTTGCGCTTCTTCAGCTCCGCCACATCCTCGCCATGGCCGGGGATGCGCTTGTCGACCAGTTCGTAATAGGTGTCGATGGTGTCGAGCAGCGTGATGCCGTTGCTGCGCAGTGCATCCACCGTGTTGGCCAGGTTGGTCGAGCCCAGCGCAATGTGCTGGATGCCCTCGCCGTGGTACATGTCCAGATACTCCTGGATCTGACCGGCCTTCTCCGTTCCTTCCTCGTTGATGGGGATGCGGATGTTGCCGCACGGGCTCGTCATCGCCTTGCTCTTCACGCCCGTGACCTGGCCTTCGATGTCGAAGTAGCGCACTTCACGGAAGTTGAAGAAGCGTTCGTAAAACTCGGCCCATTCCTTCATCCGGCCACGGTAGACGTTGTGCGTCAGGTGGTCGATGTAGGTCAGGCCGTGCCCGGTGGGGTTGGGGTTGGCGCCCGCGATGGGCACGAAATCGACGTCGTAGATGCTGATGTTGCCGATGTCGCCGGCCTTCGCATCGTTCTTGCCGGTCCAGCGGTCCACCAGGTAGATGAGCGAATCGCCGATGCCCTTGATGGCCGGAATGTTCAGCTCCATCGGGCCGCTGTGGGTGTCGAAGCCCCAGGCGCCCAGTTCCAGCGCGCGCTTGTAGGCGAACGCTGCATCCTGCACGCGAAACGCGATCGCGCAGATCGACGGACCGTGCAGACGCGCAAAGCGCTGCGCGAACGAATCCGGCTCGGCGTTGATGATGAAGTTGATCTCGCCCTGGCGGTACAGCGTCACGTTCTTGTGGCGGTGCTTCGCGATGGCGGTAAAGCCCATGTTCTCGAACAGCTTGCCCATGGCAACGGGGTCCGGCGCGGCGTATTCAATGAATTCGAAACCGGCGGTGCCCATCGGGTTTTCCCAAGGCGTGAATTGCATGGTGAGTCTCCTGCGGGGCGGGCGCTGTGACAGCGCTCAGGTCTTTGACGATCCTCGCAGTGTAGGAGTGTCGGTCCAAGCAAAAATTGCGAAGTTGTGCCCACCTTGCTAAATTTGCGCAAGAAAATTGCCGAATTAATTGGTGCGGAGCAACAAAAATGAATAAAGTGGAACTCGACAAGATCGACCGCAAGATCCTGGAAGTCCTGCAGAACAACGGCCGCCTCACCAATCTGGAAGTCGCCGAGCGGGTGAATCTGTCGCCCAGCCCGTGTTTGCGACGCATCCGCCGCCTGGAGGAAAGCGGCGTCATCCGCCAATACGCCGCGCTGCTCGACCCGACCAAGATCGGGCTCGGGTTGTCGGCATACATCAACGTGCGGTTGGAAAAGCAGGGCGGTGCGCCCAAAGGGAAAGGCCCGTCCGACAATTTTCGCGCGGCTGTGGCGACGTGGCCGGAGGTGGTCACGTGCTACGCCATGACCGGCGAGATGGACTACCTGCTCAAGGTGTTCGTGGAAGACATGGAGCACTTCGCGCGTTTCATACGCGACCAGCTGCTTGCGCACCCGGCGGTGATCGATGTGAAGAGCAGCTTTGCGCTGGAGCGGATTAAAGATACGACGGCGTTGCCGGTGGTGGTTTGAGATGTTCGCCCGTATCAGGCAGCGTCCGCCATCACAAGATTCGCATCCCGCGCCACCCGCCACTTGCCATCCGCCTCTTTGCGCAGAATCGTCAACGTCTGCCCTGAGCGCCGGGCCACCTTCCCATCCGGCATCGTGATGACGATGTGCAGCGCGTTACGCAGATACGCGATGTCGCCAAACACCTGCACCTCTTGAATATCGCTCGTGCCGTCGACGTGCACGTCCTTCATGCCTTCGGACATCTTGGCGAAGGCTTCCTTGCCGAAAGGCGCCTGGCCGGGCGTGAGAAACAGCACGTCGTCGGTCATCAGGCTGAGCACGGTGGCCAGATCGCCGCTTCTGCTGGCAGCGAGCCAGGTGTCCACTGCGTTGCGAATGGCGCGTTCGTCGTCGGTCATGGCGGTGCAGGTGTCGTTCAAGCGGTGGCCGATCACTCTACACCGCGGGCTCGACCGGCGGTGCCACGCGGCGCTTGATGAAGACGGCCGGGGACAACACCGGGATATGCCGGGCGCGCAGCGTGACCAGCCAATCGCCCACGGCATTTTCGCAGGTGAGGCGAAAGTGGTTCGCGTCGAGCCATTCGACGTCATCCAGCCAGAACGTGTAATACGCCGCGCCGATGGTGCCGGTGCTGATGGCGTGTGAGAGGTCCGGAGCAACGAGTGTGACGGAGACCGCTTCCTCAAACGGGCAGTCGTAGCTGGTGATGAGGACGAAGCCGAGATCGGTCTGGTACTGCCGTAGCAGTTCGTAGCCGGGGATGGTGAGCGTGGGGTGCGGCACGCCGTCGATGATCACGCGCGTGCGCATGGGCCACCGCTCATACGGGCCGCTGTGTTTCTCCAGGGCGAAGCGTTGGAGCGGCTGCATGGCGGCGGCGCGGTAGGCGCGCTATTCCTTGCGCATGCCGCACAGGGCGACCTGCCGCGCGGGGTCGGCGGAATCCTTCCAGCCGGGTTCTTCGCGCTTCTGGTAAGCCTCCATCGTTTGGTAGCCCTTTACGCTCCAAGAGAACTCGCTGTAGCGCGAGACCTCGATGACGGCAAGGCCGCAGCGCTTGCGGTGGTCGTCAATCTTGAAGGCCGCGTGCGGGTGATCGCCCGACAGGTCCTGCTCGATCACCTTGTAGCGCGTTGGGCCGCACTTGAAGAAGCTGGCATTCCACTCGATGGTCTTCGGCCGGACGAACAGCGCGCCGTGGCACGCACGGCCATCGCCGCGGAAGGTTCCGGTCAGGGTATCTGCGGCCATGGCCGATTGCGCGGCCAGCAGCGACACGGCGATGAAGAGGCGACCTACTTGCATGCGGCGGTTCCGATCTTCGGGATGAGCGTGAGCACGTAATCGAATTTCCGGATGTACGCGGCGTCGCCGTGGTTGTACAGCACGGCAATGTTTTGCGTCGTCAAAGGCCGCCAGCCGGCAATCACCTTGCGCATGGCGGCCTTGCGGTATTTGACCACCTGTCCGGGTTTGAGTGTTGCGGCATTCGGATTGAGCGCACGCATTTCCGCCAGGGTTGAGCCTTGTGCGCGGGCGATCTTGTCGAGGCTGTCGCCCGCCTTGACGGTGACCTCATAGACCTTGTCGTCGGTATCGCGCACGCTCCGGACGTCGAACTTCGCCATGCGTGTGAGGAGGTAGCCGATGCCAGCGCGAATGTTCCAAGCTGGCACCGTTCGGGCCAGGCCCGCGTTCAACCGGGTGCGGATGGCCGGAGGGACGATCAGGTCGCTGCCCTCTTCGCCGCGCAGCAGGGTATTCAACCCCGGGTCCCCCAAGTTGCCGATCTGCATCGGCTTGGTCTGCCACGCTTCTGAATCTGCCCCGGTTTCAACCCACACCATCGCCTTGACGATCTGCCAGTCCAGCGGCAGATAACCCGCATTGCCCATCAGGTAGCGGTTGTATTCCCCCACGGCAGACTGGATATCGCAGTCGTAGCCGTTCCAGCGGTCGGGGTGCTGGGTGGAGGTGTTGATGTAATCCTGCCAGCGCTCGAAATCGGTTTTCGGTTTGACCTGGGCCTTCGTGACCATCTGCCCCTCCGTGGTTGCGTGACCTGTGGAGGGGCATGGTAGCCAGCGCACGCCAGCCGCGTGTTAACGGCTGTTTATGT
Organism: Ralstonia sp. Ralssp135; assembly: GCF_047304345.1. Taxonomy (NCBI): domain Bacteria; kingdom Pseudomonadati; phylum Pseudomonadota; class Betaproteobacteria; order Burkholderiales; family Burkholderiaceae; genus Ralstonia; species Ralstonia sp. Ralssp135. The sequence continues at coordinate 21,366 of NZ_JBGLYZ010000019.1, read as the reverse complement.
ACCTTGCCGGTGGCTGGCGATTGCCCACGGTGGCGCGTCAGCCTTCACTGCTTGGGCGACGAATCGTCCTGCGGGTTGACGTATTTGACGTCCAGCGGCCCCGTGCCATGAATCTGCACCACCGTCGTCGTCCTGGTGAAGGCGTAGTGATGCATGCCTCCGGGCAGGTTGTGGAAACCGCCGGTCTTGAGTGGGTGTGCGGCGCTCATGTCCATGGCGTCGCCGCTGCCCAGGTAGAGCGTGCCCGAGATCACCGTGAGGTTCTCGGTTTGGGTGTGCCAGTGCGGCGGCACCTTGTAGCCGCCCGGCGCTTTCAGGCGGATGACGTAGGGGCCATCTTTGCCGGGGTCGCCGTAAAGCACGGCCAGCTTGGCGCCCCTGGGCAGGCCCGGCGGCGCGTCGACCCACTTCAGGGCGGATGGGTTGATCATCGTCATGTCGCCCATGGCCGCGTCCTGTGCCGCAGCGGGCGTGGCGCCCAGGCAGAGCAGCATGGCCGCTGTCAGCAGTATCAATTGCGCAGATGGTGTCTTCATCGTCGTCTCCTTCTTGCCTCGGCATCGGCTCGCGGGCGACGCAGATGGCCGCCACTGGAGAGCGAGAGGTGCCTCACCCCAATCGTAGGGAAAGCACCCGCGCGGCTGACAAGCACGCAATTGCCCTAGACGGGCTAGTCCGCGACTTCAAACGCAGCCGGGTCGGCCAGCGCCTCCAGCCGATGCGGTGCCGCGGGTTTGACGGCCGCCGCCGTCATCGCTTGCAGCATGAGCCGCTCGCGCACGCTGCTCAGAAAATCAGCGCGGTGGCGGCGCAAGACGAAATCGCGGTAGTTGTCGGCTTCCAGCGCGCGCCACGCCGTCTGGCGGTTGGCTTCAGAGCGCATGCGCGCAGCTTCCAGTTCGGGCGTTTCGATGTGGGCGTTGGCGGCAGTCAACGTGGCATAGCCGTAGCGGGTCATGTCGTCGCGCGCCAGGGTTTCGATGATCGTGATTTCGTCCATCGACAACTGCTGGTGGAATTTGTCGATATTGGCCGTGATGGGCGCAAAACAATTGGACGTCCACAACGCTGACAACCGCGAAATCTGCCGCGCTTCGGCCGAGCGCGAAACATCCAGCATCTGCGGCAGAAAATCGATCTCCAGGAAACTGCATACGCGGCGCAACGTGCTTTCCTGATCGACCAGGAAATCTTCATAGCGGATGGTGCACGTGCGCTCCGGATACTGGGTGATGAGGGCGTTGGCGGCGCGGTGAGCGGCCACCCAGGTCTGCGTGTTCAGCAGCGTGTCGAAGTCGTGGATGATCGCGCGGTTCATTGACGCGACTTGGGCGCGCGGGTCTCGCACCACGTTCAGGAAGCGCATGTCCGGGAAGAGCGTCATCAGTTCAGCGGCGTAGTGCACGCTGTCGAGCGACTTGTCCATGACCACCCGGGCGCCGTGCTGTGCGCCCGCCCGCAGCAGCAGTTCCCACACCACGCGATGCACGCTGCGCGGTTGGTCGCGCAGGGTTTCGAATACCTCCACCGGATCAAACACCATGCCGGGCCATTTCACCATGCTCGCGGCCTGCAGGCCGATCACGTCGGTCACGAGGCGGAAGTAGGCGCGATCGTCCTGCAGGTCGCCGTACAGCGGCACCAGCGGCATGAAGTCGACGATGTGCAGCGGATACGGCGCGTAGAACGCCGGGTTGAAGTTCAGGCGCAGGCGAAGCGCGTGGCTGCCGCAGCGGCGCAGCGGAATCATCAGGACGGGATGGGGAAGGGCGGTCATCGAACGGTCTCCGGTTGACGGGTGTTCAGCCAGGCGGACAAGTGCGCGTGCAGCGCGGCTGTGGCCGCCAGCAGTGGCATGGCGCCGGTATCGAGCTGCAGCGACGGCGCCTCCGGTGCCTCATACGGGGACGAAACGCCGGTGAACTGCGAGATCTGCCCGCCTCGCGCGCGGGCGTATAGCCCCTTTGGGTCGCGCGCCTCGCACACGTCGAGCGTGGTGCAGACGTGCACTTCCACAAACCGGTCTGCGCCGATGATCTCGCGCGCCATCTCGCGATCGGAGCGCAGCGGAGAGATGAACGCCGTCACGACGATCAGGCCGACGTCGTTCATGAGGCGCGCCACCTCGGCGGCGCGGCGCAGGTTTTCCGTACGATCGGCTTCGGTAAAGCCGAGATCGTGGTTCAGGTGGTGGCGCAGGTTGTCGCCGTCGAGCACGGCGCAGCGCTGGCATGTTTCGTACAAGCGCTTTTCCAGCGCATAGGCGAGGGTGGACTTGCCCGCGCCGCTCAAGCCCGTGAGCCACAACGTGAGCGGCGCATGGCCGAACTGATGCGCGCGGGCTTCGTCAGCCACGGAGCCGGCATGCCAGTAGACGTTGCGTGCAGCGGGGCCGGCGCAGGAAGACAGGGCAGATTTCATCGCGGCGTCCTCCGGCTCAGGCCGGCAACAGGGCGGGTTGGTGATAGCCGATGCGCGCTGCGGGGGCTGCGGCTTTCGCCTGGTTTGTCAGCTTGAACACGCTCACCACACCCACCAGTCGGCTCGACTGCTCGCGCATCGATTCCGCCGCTGCGGCCGCTTCTTCAACCAGCGCGGCGTTCTGCTGGGTGACTTCGTCCATCTGCGTGATGGCGCGGTGGATCTGGTCGATGCCGCTGGCCTGCTCGTCGGTCGCGCCCATGATTTCGGTCACGATGGCGGTCACGCGGTGGATGCTGGTCACCACGTCCTGCATGGTGGTGCCGGCTTGCTCCACCAGCGTGTTGCCCGCATCCACGTGGTTGACCGAATCGCTGATCAGCAGCTTGATCTCCTTGGCTGCCGCGGCAGAGCGCTGCGCCAGCCCGCGCACCTCGCTGGCGACCACTGCAAAGCCGCGCCCCTGCTCGCCAGCGCGCGCCGCTTCCACGGCCGCATTGAGCGCGAGGATGTTGGTCTGGAAAGCAATGCTGTCGATCACGCCGATGATCTCGCTCACCTTGCGCGCCGATTCGCTGATCGCGCCCATGGTGTCCACCACGCGTGCCACCACCGCGCCGCCTTGCGTGGCGACCTCGGCAGCCGTGGCGGCGAGCTGGTTGGCGTGCCGCGCGTGATCGGCGTTTTGCTTGACGGTGGCGTTGAGCTCTTCCATCGACGCGGCGCATTCCTCCAGCGCCGAGGCCTGTTCCTGCGTGCGGGTGGACAGATCGAAGTTGCCGGTGGCGATCTGCTCAGATGCCGTGGCCAGTGTGTCGGTGCTCGTATGCACCTGTTCGGCAATCGTCGCGAGGCTGTCGCGCATGCGCTTCATGGCGTGCATGAGGCTTGCCGGATTGTCGTGACGCGTGTCGATGACCACGGCCAGGTTGCCGCCGGCGATCTGAGTGGCAATGTCGGCCACCGTGCCGGGCTCGCCGCCGAGCTTGCGTAGCAGCCCGCGCGTGATGAGGACGCTGGCCGCGAGACTCACCAGGAGCGCCAGCACACTCAGCGACAGCAGCCAGTTGCGGCTGTCGACATAGTTCGACTTGGCCTTGGCGGTGTTTTCGTCGTTGAGCTTTTCTTCAAACGCCTGCAGCTTGCCGAGCAGGTCCCACCAAGCGCGCTGCACGGGGCGGAATTCGAAGCGCAGCACCTTGTACGCGTCTTCCTTGTGGCCGGCGGCAATCAGCGCCTTGACGCGCGTTGCGAACGGCGCGGCCATTTCAGTCTGCTGCCGGATTTGCGCAAGCAGCGTTTTTTCTTCGGTGGTGGTGTCCGGTAACGTGTCGAACATGCGGCCGAGCTTGCGGTCGGCCTCGCTGTACAGGGCCTCCTGCTTTTCAATACGGCTCAGTTCGAGCTGAATTTCGTCATGCTGCTCAAGCAGCACGATATTCCGATAAGCCAATGCCCGTTCAGTGACGCTCGAATACATTTTTGCGGCGAGCTTGGCTTCCACGGCGTTGATTTCCGTGGTGTCTTCCAGCAGCCGCCTAAAATCTGACATGCGCTGCAGGCTGAATGCCATGAGCAGCACGAGCAGCCCCATCGTTACGCCAAAACCCCACGCCAGTTGGGTGGCCACCTTCATTTTCGAGAAGCGCATGATTGTCCCCGTCATAATCGATAACGAATGCACTATCGAGCGGTATGGCGGGAGCTTGAGGGATTTAAATCAAATTACTCAATATGCGTAATGGCACGTCGGACCGGCATCACAAAATAAGGCCGGGAATATCGACGGCGCTTTTTGCAGATATTATTTTATTGAAATGACTTGCATTAAATTGCGAGCAATCCAAAAGCGCCATGCAAAACAAAAACGCCCGGCGGGAACCGGGCGTTTCTTATTGGGCGAAGCAGTTACACAGCGCGCTTTTGCGGCACCAGCGAGCGCCAGAAGCGCTGTCCGAACCGGCGCACATCGCGCAGGTTGCGCTTGAGCATGTAGTCCAGGTCGGCCACTTGTTCGTCGATGGCTTCCGTCAGCAGGCTCATCGTGTCGGCGGGCGGCAATTCGAGGTAGGCATCGGCTTCGCCATAGGCGTACTGCACACGCATCCCTGCCTTCTTGGCGATGTGCATCATGGCTGCATTGCGCGACAGGCAGTGCATGTACAGCGTACGCACCTTGGTGTTCTGGCCATGCATGGCGGCACGTTGGAACAGCGCGCTGCCCACGCCCTTGCCGCGCGCAGATTCCGACACTGACACGCCAAACTCCGCCACGCGCCCTTGCGGGTTGTCGCGCAGGTAGGCGAGGTGGCCCACGCCGGTCAGTTCCAGGCGCTCGTCGTAGACGCCAAAGACCTTGTCGTGGTCGAAATCGATGCTGTCGACGTACGCCTCGATGACGTGATCCCGCACCACCTGGCCGAATCGCAGCAGGCGGTCTTCCTCGCCCAGGGCGAGCAGGTGTTTGAGCAGGCGCGACCGGTGGTGCGCAGCAAGCTCGCGCACCAGCACGGTGGAACGCGGCGCGCCTTGCGCTGCTTCCGTTTTGTCGATGTCGTCCTGGGTGACGACGCCGATGGCCTTGCTCAGTTCGAGCGGGTTCACGACACGGTTCCTGTTCTGATCGCGCGCTTCAGTGGAAGGCAGCGAAGTGATGAATCGGAGGCGCGGATGGCACCTCCGGGGCACTCAATCGGGTGCAACTGAGTGTTGTGCAATGCACCATGCTATTGTAGTGCAATCAGGGTTTCCCCGTAAGTCTGGTGTCAGACTTTCCGCCGGATTTCCCGATAAATCATTGATTTAGCGCATCCGAGCACGGCTTCCAGCGGTGTGGTGCGACAACAACGCAAATGCTGCGTCGCGCAAAAACGAGGGAAGGCACGCTTTTTAGGTGCTGCGCGCGTTACATCGCCCCTCGAAGCGCGGTCCCTGCCCGTAACGCTGCTCAACAATAGCCGTGCGAAGATGCGCCATCAAGACGCCCCAGCCTCCTGATTTTCCATGACGCCCTCGCGCATTCTTGTGATCTACGCGCATCCCGCGCCGCGCCGTTCACGCGCCAACAAGCCGCTCGCGCGTGCGCTGGCCAGCTTGCCTGGCGTGGCCATGCACGACCTTTACTGGCATTACCCCGATTTCGACATCGACGTGCGCGTCGAGCAGGAGGCGGTGGAAGCGGCGGAGCTGATCGTCTTCCAGTTTCCGGTGCAGTGGTATGCCACGCCGTCGCTGCTCAAGGAGTGGATCGACGTGGTTCTGGAGATGGGCTGGGCCTACGGGCCTGGCGGCACGGCGCTGCGCGGCAAGCATCTGATGGTGCTGGCCACTACTGGCGGCCGCGCGCATTCCTACAACCCGGATGGCATCCACGGCCACACGTTCGACATGTTCCTGCTGCCGCTGCAGCAGACCGCCGCGCTGTGCGGCATGCAATGGCAGCCACCGCACGTGCTGCACGATGCCGACGATGTGTCTGCCGATGTCATCAATGCCCATATCGCCCAGGTGCGCGCCGCGCTGCAACCCTGGCTCCTGACCGACGCGGATTCCGCCGCCTGAGGTTTCCGATCTCTTCCTTGCCCATGCAATCGCACGATCTGCTCGTCAATTTCGTCATCTACCTGGCCGCAGCCGTGGCGGCAGTTCCGTTGGCGCGTCGGCTGGGGCTGGGCTCGGTGCTTGGCTATTTGCTGGCCGGGGTGATCGTGGGGCCGTGGGGCTTGCGGCTCATCACCAACGTGCAGTCGATTCTGGACTTCTCGGAATTCGGCGTCGTGCTGATGATGTTTGTGATTGGCCTGGAACTGGAGCCGGCGCGGCTGTGGTCGCTGCGGCGCAGCATCTTCGGTTACGGCGGGCTGCAGATTGTGGTGTGCGCGCTGGCCGTGGGGCTGGCGGTCATGGCGGTGGGCCATCCGTGGCGCGCGGCTGTGGTGGCGGGGCTGGGGCTGGCGCTGTCGTCCACGGCGATTGCGCTGGCCACGCTTTCCGAGCGCAACCTCATGCGCACGCCCGCTGGCACGGCAAGCTTCGGCATTCTGCTGTTCCAGGACATCGCGGCCATCCCGATGATTGCGCTGCTGCCGCTCCTGGCGACCGATGCAAGCGACGCGTCCGGCGGCCATAGCTGGGTGGCGGCGGCCAAGGCGGTGGGCGTGGTGGCGGCCGTGATCTTTGGCGGGCGCACGGTGTTGCGGCCGGTGCTGCGCGCCATTGCCCGTACCAACATGCGCGAGATGTTCACCTCGTTCTCGCTGCTGCTGGTGGTGGGCATTGCGCTGCTGATGCACAGCGTGGGCCTGTCGATGGCGCTGGGCGCCTTCATTGCCGGGGTGCTGCTGGCCGATTCCGAATACCGTCACGCGCTCGAAACCGACATCGAGCCGTTCAAAGGCCTGCTGCTGGGCCTGTTCTTCCTGGCCGTCGGCATGTCGATCGACTTTGGCGTACTGATGCGCCAGCCGGTCGCCGTGATCGGGCTGGTTGCGGTGTTCCTGGCGGTCAAGATTGGCGCGCTGCGCCTGCTGGCCACACGCTTTGGCATTGCGCGCGGGCAGGCGTGGCTGTTTGCGTTCCTGCTCTCGCAGGGCGGTGAATTTGCGTTCGTGGTATTCGGCCCCGGCGTCGCCGGCAATGTGCTCGGGGCGGAGACGGCCGCTGCGCTCAACCTCGTGGTGGCGCTGTCGATGGCCGCGACGCCATTGCTGCTGCTCCTGCACGACAAAGTGCTGGTACCGCGCCTGATGGACGGCAAGAAGCGCGCGCCCGACGCCATCGAGCCCCAGGACAACCAGGTCATCATTGCGGGCTTCGGCCGTTTTGGGCAGATTGTCGGCCGCATGCTCTACAGCCAGGGCTATAGCGCCACCGTGCTCGATCACGATCCGGACCAGATCGACATGCTGCGCCGCTTCGGCTTCAAGGTCTTCTACGGCGACGCCACGCGCATGGACCTGCTGGAAACCGCCGGCGCCGACAAGGCCAGCATGATGGTCGTCGCCATCGATGACATGGAAACCAACCTGGAAGTGGTCGACCGTGTGCGCGAGCGCTTTCCGCATCTGAAGCTGTATGTGCGGGCGCGCAACGTGTCACACGTGTACCAACTGCGCGACCGCGGCGTGGAAGTAATCGAGCGCGAGATGTTCGAGGGCTCGCTCATGCTCAGCCGCCGTGTGCTGGAGGGGCTGGGCAAGGAGCCGTACGAAGCGCACCGCATCGCGCAGACGTTCCGCCGCCACACGCTCAACTCAATGGAGCAGGTCTACCCGGTTTACCGCGACCAGAAGAAGCTTGTGTCACTTGCACAGCAGGGGCGCGACGAACTGGCGGAAATGTTTCAGCGCGACCGCACCCAGCGCAAGCGCCTGCGCGAATCCGGCATGCCATGGGGCGAAGGCGACGTCCATAGCGACGTGGAAGGCACGCAGCCCGATACCGATCTCGCCAACGAGGCCGACGGCAGTGACGCCGAAACCCCGATCGATTGTCCCGCGCGCGCAGGCCTGCGCCGAGACGGCTGACTCGCGCTTGTTACGACCGCGTTTTAGGCGCAAGCAGCGCGAACAAATAGAAAGGAGCGCTTTCGGCGCTCCTCGGGGCAGATCCAGGTTTTGGGCGGCACTTACACGGCCACGCTCACATTGCGACGTAGCTCGCAGGTGCTGAGCGAATCGGCCTCGCCGCGCAGCAGCAACTGGCCGTTGCCGACCAGTTCGCGGCAGCGCCAGAAGACGAACCAGTCGCTGGCGAGCAGCCCGTCGATGGCGCCCATGATGCTGCCGACCACGTCGCGGGCGCTGGCCCAGTCGGTGGGAACGTGCTCCAGGATCACTTCATCCACCGTGCCGTACGACACCGGTACCAGCGTGTTGCCTTTCCACAGCCGCGTATCGGCGTTCTCGCGCACGGTCTGCTGCCATTCGTAGGCCAGGCGGCCGATGCGCAGCACCGACACCGGCGCGATGGTCGAAAACCGCCGCGCCAGCCGGGCGCCCGAGTACATGCCGATGGTCGTCAGCGGGCCTTGACCGTTGGGCGCCTCAAGTTCGCGCACATCCATGCCGACTTCATTGATGCGCTGGGGCGCTTGGTGCAGGTGGAACGCTACCCGGCGCAGCATGAGCTGGTCCGACGCGCTTTGGCCGTGCCAGATGGCGACTTCGGTAGTGGCATCGCGCAGATCGGCGAGCGACGCAAGTGCGTCGCGCATCTCGGCGGCGAAGTCGATATTGCTGTTGGGCGCCACGCGCTGCCAAAAGCCGGAGCGCGCCATGGCGACGCTATCGACGTCGACCAGCGGCCCGACGGCGAGATCGTCGCGCAGTACGACTACGGAATCGGGGCGGCCAGCCTGTGCGAGCGCCTGCTTGAGCGTGGCGCCGGCAACATCGCCGTTGACGACATGGATGTATTGCATGGCAGCAATTGTAGCGAGAGTGTCAGCCCGGCGCTTTCGTTTTACGCATCTCTATCAGTATTCCTTTGCGCGGTGTCATGCGTCTATCCAAAGGGGGGATAGCCCTCGGGCAACGCTCAGGTGGGCGTGCGAAAATCGCCGTTTTGTTGCAGACCATAACTAAGAACAGGTGAGGAAACATTCATGAGAGCCCCGTTGTTGCCCAAGGGCATGCGCCCGGCACTGCTCGCCGTCATCGCAATGGTGGGTGTGCTGGCTGCCGGCCATGCCGCCGCCGTGCCGCCGGCTGAAATCTACAAGCGCGCCCAGCAGGAAAAACCGGCGCTGATCGACACCATGAAGACATTGGTCTCGATCGAATCGGGCAGCAAGGATATCGAAGGCCTGGACAAGATTGCCGGCGTGATCGCCGAGCGCCTGCGCGGCATGGGCGGCGACGTGAAGCTCATCGACCCCAGCGACCACGCCTACCGCATGGCCGACACGCCCGAGAAGATCGGCAAGATGGTGCTTGCGCGCTTCAAGGGCGAGGGCAAGCGCAACATCATGCTGATCGCGCACATGGATACCGTGTACTTGAAGGGCATGCTTGCGCACCAGCCATTCCGCATCGACGGTGAGCGCGCCTACGGCCTGGGCATTGCCGACGACAAGAACGGCGTGGCGGTCATCCTGCACACGGTATCGATTCTGCAGGCCGTCAACTTCAAGCAGTACGGCACGCTCACGGTGCTGATCAACGGCGATGAAGAGATCAGCTCGCCGGGCGCGCGGGCCATGCAGGCCAAGTTGGGCGCCGAGCAGGACGCCGTGTTCTCGTGCGAAGGCACGCGCGTGACCTCCGACAAGCTGTCGCTCGCCACCAGCGGCATCGGCGCGATCCTGCTGGATGTGAAAGGCAAGGCTTCGCACGCGGGCGGCGCGCCGGAGCAGGGCCGCAACGCGCTGTACGAGCTGTCGCACCAGGTGCTGCAGATGCGCGATCTGTCCAAGCCCGAAACCGGCCTGAAGGTGAACTGGACGGTGGCGCAGGCGGGTACCAACCGCAACGTGATCCCGGCCGTGGCCAGCGCCCAGGCCGATGTGCGTCTGCTGCGCGCGGCCGACGCCGACAAGCTGGAAGAAACGGTCAACGAGCGCATCAAGAACAAGCTGATTCCGGATACGCAGGTCTCGGCCCGGTTCGAGCGCCGCCGCCCGCCGCTGGAAGCCACGCCGGCGTCGCGCGCGCTGGCCGAACACGCCCAGAAGATCTACGGCGAACTCGGCAAGACGCTGGAGATTGACGACAAGGCCGAAGGCGGCGGCACCGATGCCGCGTTTGCCGCCTCGAAAACCAAGGCGCCCGTGATCGAGCGCTTCGGTCTGGCGAGCTTCGGCGCGCACTCGAATGACGCCGAATATGTCGACCTGAATTCCATCGTGCCGCGCCTGTACCTGCTAACGCGCATGGTCATGGATGTGTCGCGCGATCGCGTCGGCCCGGCCAGGTAGCCGCACTGCAACGCGGCGCGTAAGCCTTACACGCGCCGCAGCAATTCCCCTCCGCGAAGCCGCTGCTCAGCGACTCCCCAACGCCCGGGTGCCGGGTATTCCGCTTGCTTTCCCCTGACGCATGTCCCCAGCTACGGCCGCCACCGGCCGGTGGAGCGTGCGCCATGTCCGAACATCCCTTTCCAGCATCGAATGACCCCGCCGACGAACCGGATGGGTCACCCGCGCGCCCGAGCCGGCGCGGCTTTCTGCAGGGCGCGGCAGCTGCGGCGTCGGCGTTTGCGCTGCCGCACGAGTCGGCCGGCGCGGGCACTTCTGCGTCGGCCCCGGCACGTCCTGCCGCGTTGGCGCCTGCGCGGCCGGTATCGCTCAATATCAACGGCAAGCCGTATGCGTTGTCGCTCGAGCCGCGTGTGACGTTGCTCGATGCGCTGCGCGAAGTGCTGGGTCTGACAGGCACCAAGAAAGGCTGCGACCGTGGCCAGTGCGGCGCGTGCACCGTCCTCGTGAACGGCCGGCGCGTCAACAGTTGCCTGACGCTGGCGATCATGCACGAGGGCGACACCATCACCACCGTCGAAGGGTTGGCGCACGCGCAAGACGGCCTGGTCGACCGCGCGGCGCTGCATCCGGTGCAGGCCGCGTTTCTCGAGCACGACGCTTTTCAGTGCGGATATTGCACGCCGGGGCAGATCTGCTCGGCGGTGGCGGTGCTGGAGGAGGCGCGCCACGGTATGCCCAGCACGGTCACGTCGCCCGCGGCACTGGGCAATGAAGGCCCCGTCGCGCTGACCGAAGATGAAATACGCGAACGCATGAGCGGCAACATCTGCCGCTGCGGTGCGTACCCCAACATCGTGGCGGCGATTCGCGTGGTGGCTGCCAAGTCTGGCAACGCTGCCTGAGGAGTCGCCATGCAATCGATTGCCTATGACCGTGCGTCCTCCGTCGAAGCTGCCGTGCGCCTGGGCCATGAGCCAGGCGCGCGTTATATCGGCGGCGGCACGAACCTGCTGGACCTGATGAAGGGGGGCGTCGAGCAGCCCCAGCGGCTGGTGGACATAAGCCGCCTGCCGCTGGCGCAGATTCGCGCGTTGCCTGACGGTGGCCTGCGCCTGGGCGCGATGGCGCGCAATGCCGATACGGCGGCGCATCCGCTGGTGCGCTCGCGGTATCCGCTGCTGAGCGAAGCGATTGTGTCGGGCGCGTCGGGCCAGTTGCGCAACATGGCCACCAACGGCGGCAACCTGATGCAGCGCACGCGCTGCCATTACTTCTACGACACGGCGTACCCGGAGTGCAACAAGCGGCAGCCCGGCTCCGGCTGTGCGGCGCGCGAGGGCTTCAACCGTATGCACGCCATCCTGGGTGCGAGCGATGCGTGCGTGGCGACGCAACCGTCGGACATGGCCGTCGCGCTCGCCGCGCTGGATGCCACGGTGGTTGTGCACGGCATGCACGGTGAGCGGCGTATCCCGATCGAAGCGTTCCATCGATTGCCGGAAGCGCACCCCGAAATCGACACGACACTCGGACCCGGCGAGCTGATCGTCGCTATCGACTTGCCGCCGCCAGTGTTCGGCACGCAGGTGCATTACCTGAAGGTGCGCGACCGCGCGAGCTATGCGTTTGCGCTGGTGTCGGTGGCGGCGGCGCTGGCGTTGCAGACGGATGGGCGGACGATCCGGGAGGCGCGGATTGCGCTGGGCGGCGTGGCACACAAGCCTTGGCGCGCGCATGCGGCAGAGCAGATGCTGGTGGGACAGGTGCTGGACGCGCAGTTGTTTGCCCAGGCCGGTGCGTTGGCCGTGCAGGGCGCACAGCCGCTGCGCGACAACGGCTTCAAGGTGCCGCTCGCACAGCGGGCGGTGGCACGCGCGCTGACGGTGGCTTCCAATCCCATCAATCCCACCAATCCCACCAATCCCACCAATCCGACTGGGGGTGTGGCATGAGCAACGTGGGGCAACCGCTGGACCGCACAGACGGTCTGCTCAAAGTCACGGGCCAGGCGCGCTACTCCGCCGAGTTCCAGGTGCCGCGCCTGGCGCATGCCGTGCTGGTACAAAGCACAGTGCCCGCCGGACGCATCACGCGGGTCGATACGCACGTCGCGCAGGCCATGCCCGGCGTGCTGCTGGTGATGACGCACGAGAACGCCCCGCGCCTGCCCAACGGCGGCAAGCCGGCGCTGGAACCACCGGCCGGACGCGCTCTTTCTTTGCTGCAGGACGATCAGGTGCACTACAACGGCCAGCCCATTGCGCTGGTGGTGGGCGACACGCTGGAACACGCCCAGGCTGCAGCCCGCATGGTTCGCGTGGAGGTTGCCCAGCAGCCCGCGCGGCTCGATTTCGAAACCGCCCGCACCGATGCGCACTCGCCCGGCAAGGTGCAGACGCAATCGGCCGACACCGCGCGCGGCGACATGGCCGCCGGCATGGCCCAGGCGGCGCAGCGCGTCGAGGCCGTCTACGGGACGCCCATGGAGACGCACAACCCCATGGAGCCGCACGCCACCACCGCGGTGTGGGAGGGCGATTCGCTCACGCTGTACGACAGCACGCAATACGTCTCGGGCGTGCGCCGCACCGTTGCCAAGACGCTCGGCTTGTCGCCCGACAAGCTGCGTGTGGTGTGCCCGTTCGTGGGCGGCGGATTCGGCTGCAAGGGCTCGGTGTGGTCGCACGTGGTGCTGGCGGCGATGGCCGCGCGCCAGGCGGGGCGGCCCGTCAAGCTGGTGCTGGAACGCCCGCAGATGTTCGGCCCGGTCGGCGGGCGTCCTCGCACCGAGCAGCGCATCGCCTTGGGCGCCGCCAGCGACGGCCGCTTCACCGCCATCTCGCATGACTCGCTGACCACCACGTCGATGATCGAAGACTGGACCGAGCCGTGCGCCATCGTTACCCGCATGCTTTACGACACGCCCAACCAGCGGACCACGCATCGGCTCGTGCGGCTCAACGTCGGCACGCCGACGTTCATGCGCGCGCCGGGCGAAGCCACCGGCACGTTCGCACTGGAAGTGGCGCTGGATGAGATGGCCTACGCGCTCGGCATCGATCCGGTGGAGCTGCGTCTGCGCAACGACGCCGCGCAAGACCCGGAAAAACGCATCCCGTGGTCGAGCAAATCGCTGGCCGCGTGCTACCGCTCTGGTGCCGAGCGCTTCGGCTGGGCGCGCCGCAACCCGCAGCCGGGCAGCATGCGCGAGGGCAACACACGCATCGGTTGGGGCATGGCCACGGCCACGTACCCTGCCAACCGCAGCGCGGCCGGCGCCACCGCGCGCTACCTGCCCGACGGCACGGCGCAGGTCGAATCCGGCTCGCAGGATCTGGGCACCGGCACCTACACGGTGATGACGCAGGTGGCGGCGGATGCCATGGGCATGCCCGTCGACCGCGTGCATTTCAGCCTGGGCGATACGCGCATGCCTGAGGCGCCGGTGTCGGGCGGCTCGCAGAGTGTGGCCAGCGTATCGCCCGCCGTGCAGGCCGCCGGCGCGCAGGTTCGCGATGCGTTGATTGCCGCAGCCATTGCCGATGCCAGCTCGCCGCTGCATGGCGTGGCCGCAAGCGACATCACCGTGGCCGACGGCTTTTTGAGTGCCCGCGGCGGTGCGCGTGAGCCCGTGGCCGCCGTGGTCGCGCGCTACGGCCGCCCCATCGAGGTGACCGCCAAGGTGGCGCCGGGCGAAGAAAAGCAGAAGTACTCAATGCACTCGTTCGGCGCGGTGTTTGCCGAGGTGCACGTTGATGCTGACCTGGGCGTGATCCGCGTCTCGCGCATCGTGGCGAGCTACGGCGTGGGGCGGTTGCTCAACGCCAAGACCGGCCGCAGCCAGCTCATGGGCGGCATCGTCTGGGGCATGGGCATGGCGCTGTTCGAAGAGAGCCTGTTCGCCCCGCGCTACGGCCGCATCGTCAACAACAACCTGGCGGAGTACCACGTACCAGTCAACGCCGATGTGCCCGACATCGACATCCTCGTGCTGGACGAGGCGGACCCGCACATCAACCCGCTGGGCGCCAAGGGCATTGGCGAGATCGGCATCACAGGCGTGCCGGCGGCCATCGCCAACGCGGTCTATCACGCCACCGGCCGGCGCGTGCGCGAACTGCCGATCACGCTCGACAAGCTCATCTGAGCGCGCATGAAAAAGCCCCGCTGGCGCATCACCAGCGGGGCCAGAGTGGGCCAAGAGGCGGAAAACGGAGGATGCCTGGAGACCGGCCCGTAATTGATCAATGCGCGACGAACGCGGTGAATGCCGATCAGCGCATCAATTCGGAACCGGGTATCCATAGACCGTACCGCCGCCGTCGCGGGAGCGGCCGGCCGGGTCGCTGCGCATGCCGTCCGAATACGGATCGAAGCGGCCGCTGCGTGCGCCTTCTGTATACGTGTCGAAGCGTCCGGTGCGAGCACCGTCGCTATAGACGTCAAACCGCTCGGCCCGCGCATTCTGGCCGAACACTTCCACGCGGCTGGCCTGCGCCCAAGCGCTGCCAGCCGCGAGGGCCCCGACCGCCAACATGGCGGCCAACCCCATTTGCTTGAGTCGCATGGCGAACTCCTTCTTCAACTGATTTTCGGCTTTGTTTGTGGTCATTTGATGTCCTGCCACGGTGTACAGCCTAGGTCAGGGGGCATGCCGTATCCACGGTGGTGCGACGAACGGTTTGTTGTCGGCGCCGAAATGATGCAAGTCAGCGTGAACCGCGCTGAATATCGCGCCAATGGCGTAACGCCCCGGGCAATCCCCCAACCTTTTTGTCTAATCAAGAGAGCGGTTCAAAGCCAGCGGTCCGCCTTGGTGCACCACAGCAGGGCGCGATGCGCTGGCAAGCCTTGCCGTAGGCCGATTTGGTGCAGTGCATTAAGAGCGATGCGCGCGTACCACACTTGGTAGAACGATTCCGTGAATTACTTTGCCGGGCATATGGGCTTTTGTTAAATTTGCGCGGCACTTCCGACACGGAAGTTAAGGAAACGGAGGAGCCCAACCTCATGCACACGGGGTCGGGCGGTTTGAGACAACTCTTTTATTACGAGCCCACATGAAAAAGTCTGCCATTCTGGTTGCAGTTGGCGCCCTGTTCGCAGGTTCTGCCTACGCCCAATCGAGCGTGACGCTGTACGGTATTGTCGATACCAGCATTCACTACATCAACAACGCCAACCAAGCTGGCAACAGCGTGACCCAGATGGAAAGCGGTGCTGTGTCGAACAGCCGCTGGGGCCTGAAGGGCTCGGAAGACCTGGGCGGCGGCAACAAGGCACTGTTCGTGCTGGAAAGCGGCTTCAACTCGGATTCGGGCAAGATGAGCAGCTCGGGTACGCTGTTCAACCGTCAATCGTTCGTGGGCCTGTCCAACAAGGACCTGGGCACCATCACGCTGGGCCGTCAATACAACTTCGGCTTCACGACCGGCGGCAACTTCGACCCGCTGGGCGTGGGTAACTACGACGGCAACTCGTGGATGTACTACGGCCTGACCGGTCTGCGTGAATCCAACATGCTGAAGTACGAAGGCAAGTGGAACGGCCTGTCGGTCGGCTTGGCCTACGGCTTTGGCGAAGTGGCTGGCGCTGCAAGCCAGAACTCGTACGTTGGCGGCACGGTGGCCTACGAATTCGGCCCGGCCTACATCGGCGCCTTCGCACAACAGCACAAGGACGTTGCTGGCAACAAGCAAACCGTGTGGGGTATCGGCGGTAACTACACGATCGCTGCAGCCAAGCTGTTCGCAGGCTACATCGACAGCAGCGACGCCACGGGTTGCGTGAACAGCTCGGCAAACTGCGTCGGCGGCAGCGCTTTCGGCCTGAACATCTACGGCAACGCCACCTCGGGCGCTGGCCTGACCCCGGGCGCCACGAAGCGTCGTGACCACGTCGGCATCCTGGGCGTGACGTACAACGTCACCCCGGCGCTGGCTCTGACGGGCGCGTTCTACTACGACAGCATCAAGAACGCTGCTCTGACCGCCGGCAACGACGGCAAGCGCTACACCGGCGTTCTGCTGGCTGAGTACGCCCTGTCCAAGCGCACGCAAGTGTATGGCACGGTCGACTACAACAAGGTCAAGGACGCGGCTCTGCCGGAACTGTCGGGTGGCGGCAACGCAACCGGCACCGGCAAGTCGAACCAGACCAGCGTTGGCGTGGGTATCCGCCACATCTTCTAATCGACGCTGTCACTCGATTGGGAACGGAAAAGGCGCCTTCGGGCGCCTTTTCTTTTGCCTGCAGTTTTTGTACGTCGTCGGACAAGGCTGCCTGGGCATCCGCCTACAATGCTGGTTCCTGTTTCGTTCTTCTGACATTGCGCCATGACTTCCGCACGTACTGCCCGCCGCCGTCTGATTGCCTCTGCCGTGCTGCTGTGCGCCGGCCTGCCGCTGCTTGCTGCCGTGCCTGCGCAAGCGCAGGACTATCCGGCCAAGCCGATCCGCATCATCGTCGCGTACCCGACCGGTGGCATTTCCGACAACGTGGCGCGTGCGCTGGGCGAAAAGCTGTCGGCGCAATTGGGGCAGCCGGTGGTCGTGGAAAACCGCGCCGGTGCCGGCGGCAGCATCGGCATGGACGCCGTGGCCAAGGCGGCGCCAGATGGCTACACGCTGGGCTTTTCGTCGGTCAGCCCGCTCACGCTCAATCCGCATTTCAGCAAGCTGCCGTATGACCCGCAGAAAGACATCGCGCCCGTGGCCAATGTCATGTACGCCCCGATGATCCTGCTGGGCACGCCGGCGTTCACAGGCAAGAGTTTTGCCGACATGCTGAGCCAGTCGCGCACCAAGCCGGGCTCGATCCGCTGGTCGACATCTGGCCTGGGTACCGTGGGGCATCTTGCGCTGGAGCAGATCAAGTCGCAGGCGCATGTGGACATCACGCTCATCCCGTACAAAGGCGGTGGCCAGCAATTGACGGATGCGCTGGGCGGCCAGGTGGAGGTCATGTCGACCAACGTTGGCCCCACGCTGATGCAACACATCGCGAGTGGCAAGCTGCGCCCGCTTGCGGTGGGCGCGCCGCACCGGCTCGATACGCTGCCGAACGTGCCGACCTTCACCGAACTGGGTTACGCCAAGGCCAACATGGCGTCGACCTTTGGTGTGTTCGCGCCGGCCAAGACGCCTGCGCCCGTGATTGCCCGACTGAACGCAGAGATCAACAAAGCGCTGGCTGCGCCCGATCTGCGCGATCGCCTCACGCAGGCAGCCGTGGTGCCGGCCGGCGGCACCGCCGAACAGTTTGCCGCTGCCATCCGCGCGGAATACGACAGCAACGGCCGCATCGTCCGCGCCGCAGGCATCAAGGAACAGTGAACCGGCTTACGCCGTGAAGCGGTACCCGACGCCGACTTCGGTCAGCAGATGCTCGGGCCGCGCCGGATCGCGTTCCAACTTGTGGCGCAGGTGGCCCATATAGATGCGCAGATAGTGGCTGCTGTCGGAATGCGCCGGGCCCCAGACTTCGCGCAGCAGTTCGCGGTGCGTCATCACGGTGCCGCGGCGGCCAAGCAGCACAGCCAGCAGCCGGTATTCGATGGGTGTGAGATGCACGGCTTGGCCATTGCGGCTGACCAGGCGGCGCGCCAAGTCGACTTCCACCTCGCCGAAGCGGATGATGCTGCCGCCGTCTTCGCCACGCTTGGCGTGGCGCCGCAGCAGCACGCGCAGGCGCGCAATCAGCTCGCCCACGCCAAACGGCTTCGTCAGGTAATCGTCTGCGCCGGCATCGAGCGCGTCGATCTTGTCGCGCTCATCCACCCGAGCCGAAAGCACGAGCACCGGCACTTCCGTCCAGGTGCGCAACTCGCGAATCAACTGCATGCCATCGCCATCGGGCAGGCCGAGATCGAGGATCACCGCATCCGGCTGACGCGTGCCCGCTTCGATCAGGCCGCGCTCGACGCGGTCGGCTTCATGGACTTCGCAGCCTTCCTCCTCCAGCGCAGCGCGGACGAAGCGTCGGATGTGCGGTTCGTCGTCGATGACGAGGACGGTGGGTGTGAATGTGAACGGCATGGCACGCATTGTAGAGGGCGCGCCCATAAAAAAACGGACCCCGAAGGGTCCGTTTTGCTTGCGTGCGATACCGCTTCGCTCAAGCCTTCTTTGCCCAGGCGCTGCACCAGCCCTTGTTGGCGACGTCCTTGCCGGCAAACAGCGGGCAACCGCCTTGCGCAGCCGTACCGCCCTGGTACAGGGCGCAGTTGCCGCAATGCTGATCCGGCGTGTGCTTCGGGAACTTGGCTTTGTCGGCCTTGGCGCTGTCAGCCACGTAGCCCAGCGCCTTGGCTTGCGGGTCGGTTTCCGCCACCATCGGTGCAGCCAGTGCCAGGTCCGACATCGACATGACGGCGCCTGCGGCGGCCACGATGGGAATGCTCTTCAGGAATTGACGACGATTGGACATGCTGATTCCTTTTGTGGGAGTGTGTTGTGTGGCGTCCCGTGCCGCCCGTGCAATGCTCAGGCTCACCCTAGGGGACAGCGGACGGCGTCGGCGCGCCATTTACCCGCTCGTGCATTCTGGCACAGCAATCGGCCGGCAGCATCTGCGTACGGTCAATGTTCCGCATACCTGAGTGCAGCAATCGGTTGCTTTCGTGGCCTTTGATCCACACCACGCAATGCTGGGGATGCACCGTGTGGTCGAGGAATGCCGCCGTCAGCGCAATCGCAGTCGCCCAAATGGCTGGTCAACCCGGTGGCAATTTGCCGCAGACGCGTGGGTGCTTACGCCAGCAGACCTTGTAGCGCCTTTAAGAATGCGTCGCATTCATCATCGGTGCCGACCGTGATGCGCAGATGCTGGTCGATGCGCGGAAGCTTGAAATGGCGCACGAAGATGGCTTGCTCTTTCAGCCGTGCTGCCAGCGTTGCCGCGTCGTGGGCTGGATGCCGTGCGAACACAAAGTTCGCCATCGACGGCACGACCTCGAACCCCAGCGACTGAAGCGATTGCGTCAGCCGCGCGCGGCTCGTCATCACGCGCGCGCACGTAGCGCGAAAGTACGCATCGTCTTCGTATGCCGCTTGGGCAGCCGCCTGCGCAAGGCGATCCAGCGGATACGAATTGAAGCTGTCCTTCACGCGATTGAGCGCTTCGATGAGCGCCGAATGCCCGAACGCAAAGCCCACGCGCATGCCGGCCAGCGAGCGCGACTTCGACGTCGTGTGCACAACGAGCAGATTCGGATAGCGATCGATGAGCGCAATGGCGGACTCCGCGCCGAAATCCACATACGCCTCATCCACCACGACGACCGAAGACGGATTCGCGGCGACGATCCGTTCGATCTCCGTCAGCGGCAACGCGTGGCCGGTCGGCGCGTTCGGATTCGGGAACAGCACGCCGCCTGCGTCGCCAAGATAGTCATCGGCGCGGATGGAGAAGTCGTCCGCCAGCGGCACCACTTCGCACTGCACGCCGTAAAGCCGCGCGTAGGTCGGGTAGAAACTGTACGAAATGTCCGGGAAGCGCAGCGGCTTGTCGTGTTTGAGCAGCGCCTGGAAGACATGCGCCAGCACTTCGTCCGACCCGTTGCCCGCAAAGACTTGCTCAGGCTTGAGGCCGACCTGCGCGGCCACCGTCTCGCGCAGCCGGCGCGACAGCGGATCGGGGTAGCGGCGCAGGTTCTCGCCCGTCTCCCCCAGCTCCGCAGAGACTGCGGCCACCACGCGCGGCGACGGTGGGTACGGGTTTTCGTTGGTGTTCAGCTTGATGGGCCGCGCGATGGCTGGCTGCTCGCCCGGGACGTAGGGCACAAGTTGCTGAACGATATCGCTCCAGTAACGGCTCACAGCTCGACTCCTGATGAGGTGACTATTTTCTAAGCATGCCCGCAGCGCGATCGATGAATCGAAAAAGGCTGGGAAGCTGAATAAGGTTCGGGAATAGGCAGGCCTGCACGTTGCGGCAGAAGCGCGGTTCTGGCGTCGGAAAACCGTACAAGTAGCGTAAATCTTTGATTTTTTGGCGCGCCCGGCTGGGATCGAACCAGCAACCCCTGCCTTCGGAGGGCAGTACTCTATCCATTGAGCTACGGGCGCATATCGGCACAGAACGCACCGAAAGAGAAGCCCCGCAGGATAGCGCATTTGGGCGCAAGCGTCCATCGCGCGCCCGGGAACCCCTGGGTACGAGGCCTGCTGCTGCAACGTTTCGTTGGGTTTTTGACGCAGGTCGAAAAGCGGCGCCTAGGGCTGTCCCGCGTGTCAAAGGCCAAAGCATTACGGATATAATCGCGCGTTATTTGCCAGAAGAAAGACGGGGACAGGTCTGTCTGGGCCGACGCGGCGATTGAATCGCCATGGTCTTCCTGCCCTCATCGCGATCCAATGCGGCCCCCACGCCTGCCGGCGATGCTCGTGACCTTGCCGGCGGCGCTCTGAGGGCTCCAAGAGCGGTTTCACCATCCTGAGAGTTGAGCATGAGCGACGCGCAACACGACGAACACGAGCCTCTGATCAAGACCCCCAAGCAGCTGATCATCGCGGTGATCGCCGCCTTTGTCGTTCCGATTCTCATCATCATCCTGCTGGCCAATTACGTCGGCCTGGGTGCCAGAGAGGGTGCCGGCGGTTCAGGCATGTCGGAAGAGGCGGTCAACGATCGCATCAAGCCCGTTGCGCAACTCGAACTGAAAGACCCGAACGCACCGCACGTTTTCAAGACGGGCGAGCAGCTCTACAAGGAAGTCTGCGCGACTTGTCACGCGGCAGGCGTGGCTGGTGCGCCCAAGTTCGGCGACGCGGCAAGCTGGGGTCCGCGCCTGCCGCAGGGCCTGGATGGCCTGACGAAGGTGGCGCTGGCCGGCAAGGGCGGCATGCCCGCGCGCGGCGGCACGTCGCCGGATGATGTGAGCGACTACGAAATCGAACGCGCCATCGTGTACATGGCCAACTCCGCTGGCGGCAAGCTGCAGGAACCGCCTGCACCGGCGGGCGCGGGTGCGGCCCCGGCTGCAGCATCGGCATCGGAAGCATCGGCTCCGGCGGCCGCCCCCGCTC
>NZ_JBGLYZ010000018.1:0-102844 GCF_047304345.1 Ralstonia sp. Ralssp135 | reverse complement strand
GCGTCGGAGATGCTCAAGCGCGCCGACCTGGCGCTGTATCGCCCGGGCGGCAGACCGTCATGCCCATGCTCACAGTCATCGACAGCCCGGCGCTCGGCGGCGACGCGGCGCCGGGCACGCGCCGTGGTTGGCTTTACCGTGCGGGATTCGTCGACCCAGGCACCGCCTGCATCGCCGTAAACGCCACTGGTGCTGGCATACACGAACGCACGCGCTTGGAGGCGAGTTTTCAAGCGGCCAGTGAGGCCACCCGACCTGCGCGCCCGCTCGGGTAAAATGCGACGTTTTGTAGCTCGGGAAACCGGGGCCGGCTGCGTCAGCGCGTGCAGTAACGCGGCGGTACGCGGATCATCGTTGCCGACAGCGGGCGGCGGTGCCAGATGCAGCACGCGGAGGCTTAAACCTCGCAGGCGGCGCAGCGACGCGGGATCGTCCAGATTGGCGACAATCGGCACGGCGCCGGCTTCGCGCAACGAAGCGCGACCTTCAAGGCGTGAGGTGACGGCAAAGACGCGAAAACGCGTGCGGAGCATCGCCAGGCAGCGTTGTCCGACATCGCCGCAGCCGACGATCAACACGCGGGGAAGGCCCAAGCGCAGTGGAGATGTGGATGGCCGAGCTGCTGACTGATTCACCATCGGACGTGCTGCCGGATTGACCACCATTGCATGCCCAGATGGGCGACCAGACACTCTTTTCAACATATTCGGATTGTAGTATGGCTTACCAGATCAACGTGCTGCCCAGCGGCCGCCAATTCCAGGCCGAAGACGGCGAGACCATCCTTGCAGCCGCGCTGCGCCAGGGCATCGGCCTGCCATACGGCTGCAAGAACGGCGCGTGCGGCTCGTGCAAGGGCCACGTGCGCGAGGGCTCCATCGTCCAGGGCAACCACTCGCCCAACGCGCTGTCCGCCCAGGAAGCCACCGAAGGCCGTGCGCTGTTCTGCTGCGCCACGCCCGCCACGGATGTCACGATTGAAGTGCGCGAAGTGCATGGTGCCGGCGATGTCCCCATCAAAAAGATTCCGTGCCGCGTTGCGTCGCTGGAAAAGGCCGCGCCGGACGTCACCATCGTCAAGCTGCAACTGCCTGCCACCGAGCGTATGCAATTTCTGGCCGGACAGTACGTGGAATTCCTCCTGCGCGACGGCAAGCGCCGCAGCTACTCGATCGCCAACCCGCCGCACGACGAAGGCCCGATCGAGCTGCACATCCGCCACATGCCGGGCGGCGCATTTACCGACTACGTGTTCGGCGCCAAGGAAGGCGCCCCGGCCATGAAGGAGCGCGATATCCTGCGCTTCGAGGGCCCGCTGGGCAGCTTCTTCCTGCGTGAAGAATCCGACAAGCCGATCATCCTGCTGGCCTCGGGCACCGGTTTCGCGCCCATCAAGGCGATCATCGAGCACGCACAGTTCATCGGCAGCACGCGCCCGATGACGCTGTACTGGGGCGGCCGTCGCCCGCAAGACCTGTACATGCACGCCAAGGCCGAAGAATGGGCGCGCACGCTGCCGAACTTCACCTACGTGCCGGTCGTCTCCAACGCCTTGCCCGAAGATGCCTGGACAGGCCGCACCGGCTTCGTTCACCAAGCTGTGATGGCCGATCACCCAGACCTGTCAGGCCACGAGGTCTACGCCTGCGGCGCGCCGGTGGTGATCAACTCGGCCCGCACAGATTTCGCCGCCCAGTGCCGGATGCACCCGGACGCGTTCTTCGCCGATTCCTTCACCTCGGAGGCCGATCTCCACCCGGCCGGCTGACGTTGCACAAATCCAAAGAAGGTCAAAATTTCGTTTTGACTTGACTTGGCATCCGTCTTATTCTTGCGCCTTATGAACCAAGCCCTGCACCTCCGACGCCGCCGTACGTTGCTCCCTCCGGGAAGCCGCGCGGCTGTCTGCTGATTGCATATCGGGTTCACAGGATTCGACGATCACAAGGCCACGGGGCAACCCCCGTGGCCTTTGTCTTTTTCCAACTCGCGTTTTTTCGGTTTTTCATCTTCCTGCCGCCTTTTTCTGGAGCTTTGCCATGGCGTTTGCTGACTACCCCGTCCAGTCCCTGATGTACATCACCAACCGGCCCGAGATCGTCTTCACCGAAGGCAAGGGCTCGTGGCTGACGGACCACAACGGCAAGCGATATCTGGACTTCGTGCAAGGCTGGGCCGTCAACTGCCTCGGGCACTCCAACGACGGCATGATCGAAGCGCTGAACGCGCAGGCCAAGAAGCTGATCAACCCGAGCCCGGCTTTCTACAACGAGCCGATGGCCAAGCTGGCCGGCCTGCTGACCGCGCACAGCTGTTTCGACAAGGTGTTCTTCGCCAACAGCGGCGCCGAAGCCAACGAAGGCGCCATCAAGCTCGCCCGCAAGTGGGGCAAGAAGCATAAGAACGGCGCGTTCCAGATCATCACGTTCGACCACAGCTTCCACGGCCGCACGCTCGCCACCATGAGCGCATCGGGCAAGGCAGGCTGGGACACCATCTTCGCGCCGCAGGTGCCGGGCTTCCCGAAAGCCATCCTGAACGACATTGCCTCGGTGGAAGCGCTCATCACCGACGAGACTGTCGGCGTGATGCTGGAGCCGGTGCAAGGCGAAGGCGGCGTGCTGCCGGCCACGCCCGAGTTCATGCAGCAACTGCGCGCGCTGACCAAGAAGCACAAGATCCTGTTGATCGTTGATGAAGTGCAGGCAGGTTGCGGCCGCTGCGGCACCCTCTTCGCCTATCAGCTCTCGAACATCGAGCCGGACATCATGACGCTGGGCAAGGGCATCGGGGGCGGCGTGCCGCTCTCGGCTCTGCTGTGCACGGATGAAGTTGCCAGCTTCGAGGCCGGCGACCAAGGCGGCACTTACAACGGCAACCCGCTGATGACGGCCGTCGGCTGCTCGGTGATCGAGCAACTCCTGGCCCCGGGCTTCCTGGACGGCGTGCAAGAACGCGGCGCCTATCTGCGCACGCAACTGCTCAAGCTGAGCGATGAGTTCGGCCTGGCCGGCGAACGCGGTAATGGCCTGCTGCGCGCGCTGCTGCTCGGCAAGGACATTGGCGGCCAACTGGTGGAAGCTGCACGCGAGATGAACCCGACGGGCCTGCTGCTGAACGCCCCGCGCCCGAACATCTTGCGCTTCATGCCTGCGCTGAACGTGACGACCGAAGAGATCGACACGATGATCGGCATGCTGCGCACGCTGCTGAAAGCACACGCCTAAAGCGCATCGCATGACCCCGGGGCGGCGCGCAATGCGTCGCCCTTCATCGCCCCATCGCTGCTCCCCCTCTGAGGTTTGCCATGGCCGTGACGCGAGAAGTTCCGGCCACGGGGATCGTGTTGTCTGATGATTCCGCGTGGCTCCCGCTGGACGACATCTACAACTTCCTCTCGCAGGAAACGTATTGGGCGCGCGGCCTGCCGCGCGACGTGTTCGACCGATCGATCGCAAATTCGCTGTGCTTGGGCGCGTATCGCCAAGACGACGATGGCTCGCATGATGACCTTGTGGGTTTTGCGCGCGTCATCACCGATCGTGCGACGTTCGCTTACCTGTGCGATGTGTTCGTGCTACCGGATTGGCGCGGAAAAGGCATCTCGCACGCGTTGATGGATTTCCTGCGCGAGCACCCTGACCTGCAGACGCTGCGCCGCACAGTGTTGGTGACAACGGGCGCCGACTGGCTTTATCGCAAGCATGGCTTCACCGATGTGCCGGAGGGTGTCGGTTTCATGCAATTGCATCGGCCAAAAATCTATACGGCGGCATCTGCCTGAAACGTTGGTCACGCACAAAGAAAAAGCCCCGCAATCGCGGGGCTTTCTCGTGGTGCTTGAGGGTGCTTACTCGCCCAGGTAGGCGGCACGCACCTTCGGGTCGTCCAGCATCTGCTTGGCATCGCCGCTCATGGTGATGAGACCGGAGTCCATCACGTAGCCGCGGTGCGCTGCCTGCAGCGCCAGACGCGCGTTCTGCTCGACGAGCAGCACAGTCACGCCTTGGGCCGAGATGTCGCGCACGACCTCGAAGATCTTCTCCACCATGATCGGAGAGAGACCCATCGACGGCTCGTCCAGCAGCAGCAGCTTCGGTTGGCTCATCAGCGCACGCGCCATGGCCAGCATCTGCTGCTCGCCGCCCGACATTGTGCCGGCCAGCTGGTTTGCGCGTTCCTTCAGACGCGGGAAGATGCCGAACATGCGGTCGATATCGGCCTTGATGTTGGCCTCGTCGTTGCGCGTGAAGGCCCCCATCTGCAGGTTCTCGACGATGGTCATGCGCGCGAACACGCCGCGGCCTTCCGGCACCATCGCCAAGCCCTGCTTGAGCAGGTTGTAGCTCGGCACGCCCTTGATGGACTTGCCCAGATACTGCACGTCACCGCCGGCCCAACCCTGCAGGCCGGTGATGGCCTTCATGGTGGTCGTCTTGCCGGCGCCGTTGGCACCGATCAGCGTGACCAGCTCACCTTCGCGAATCTCCAGATCCACGCCCTTGACCGCCTGGATGCCGCCGTACGCGACCTTCAGGCTGTCGATCTTCAACATTACTGGTTTCATATTCCGTTCCTCTGCGTCAGTGCGCTGACGCGCCGAGGTAGGCCTCGATCACGGCGGGGTTGCTCTGCACTTCATGCGGCAGGCCTTGTGCGATCACCTTGCCGTAATCCAGCACGGTCAGGCGGTTGCACAGGCCCATCACCAGCTTCACATCGTGCTCGATGAGCAGGATGGTCTTGCCGTCGGAACGGATCTTGTCGAGCAGACCGCGAAGTTCCACCTTTTCGGTGGCGTTCATGCCGGCGGCCGGTTCGTCCAGGGCCAGCAGCTTGGGCTGCGTGGCCAGGGCGCGCGCGATTTCCAGACGACGCTGGTGGCCGTACGACAGGTTACGCGCCGTGTAGTTGGCGTACTTGCCGATGCCGACGTAGTCCAGCAGGTCGTGCGCCCAGTCTTCGATCGACTGCTCTTCCTCGCGTGCAGCCTTGGTGCGGAACACCGCGCCGATCAAGCCGGCCTTGGTGCGCACGTGGCGGCCGACCATGACGTTTTCTGCCGCGGTCATGTCGCCGAACAGACGGATGTTCTGGAACGTGCGCGCAATGCCAGCCTTGGCCACTTCGTGCACGGCGGTCGGCTGGTAAGGCGTGCCGGCCAGCACGAACTCGCCTGCGTCAGGCGTGTACAGGCCCGTGATGACGTTGAAGAACGTGGTCTTGCCGGCGCCGTTCGGGCCGATCAAACCGTAGATTTCGCCTTCGCGAATTTCCAGGTTCACGTCGGACAGCGCTTGCAGGCCACCGAAACGCTTCTGGACTCCTCGGATCGAGAGGAGGACGTTGTTATTGCTCATGTGCGTGCCTCCATCAGATACGGGACAGTCCACCAGCCCGCTGCTTTTGCGGACGGTCTTCCTTGCGCGGCGAGGGCCACAGGCCCGCAGGGCGATACAGCATCACCCCCACCATCGCCAGGCCGAACAGCAACTGACGAAGCACTTCCGCTTCCACAATCACGTGGCCGAACAGCTTGTTCTGCACCGGCTCGGCCAGGGCGCGCAGCAGTTCCTGGAAGCCCACCAGCAGAATGCCGCCCAGAATCACGCCCGGGATATGGCCCATGCCGCCCAGCACGACGATCGCCAGGATGTAGATCGACTCCCACAGCACGAACGATTCCGGCGACACAAAGCCCTGGAACGACGCGAACATCGCACCCGACACACCACCGAACGACGCACCCATCGCAAAGGCCAGTAGCTTGATGTTGCGGGTGTTGATGCCCATCGCCTTGGCAGCGATTTCATCTTCACGCAGCGCCACCCATGCACGACCAATACGCGAGTTCTGCAGCCGCAGGCACACGATGATGATGATCGCGGCCAGGAACACGAACAGGTAGTAGTACATGTAGACCGAGTCGAAGCGAATGCCGAAGAAATCATGGCGCTTCGAGAAGTCGAACCCAAAGATCTTGACCGGCTCGATCAGGTTGATGCCCTTCGGACCGTTGGTGATGTTCACCGGGCGGTCGAGGTTGTTCATGAAGATCCGGATGATTTCACCAAAGCCCAGCGTCACGATGGCAAGGTAGTCACCGCGCAGCTTCAGCACCGGCGTGCCCAGCAGAATGCCGAACAACGCCGCCAACCCGGCACCCAGCGGAATCACCCACCAGACAACAAGGTGCAGCCCGTTGGGGAACAGGTTGTGAATCCACTCGAATTGGTTGGACAGGTGCGGCGAACCCAGCAAGGCCATCATGTAGGCGCCCACCGCGTAGAACGCGATGTAGCCCAGATCAAGCAGGCCGGCAAAGCCCACCACGATGTTCAGGCCCAGGGCCAGCATGATGTACAGCAGCGCGAAGTCCAGCACGCGCACCCAATAATTGCCACCTGCGGCACCTACGATGAACGGCGCGAAGATCGCAAGGATCAGGAAGCCGTACAGCGCGGCGCGCGTCTTCATTGGCGCTTTGAAATTTTCTGTCATGGCGCTCCCCTTCTTATGCGCGGTCCGCAACGCGTTCGCCCATGATGCCGGACGGGCGGAACAGCAGCACGCCAATCAGCACGATGAATGCGAACACATCCTGGTAGTTCGAACCGAACACACCGCCAGTCAGATCACCGATATAACCAGCACCCAGTGCTTCGATCAGGCCCAGCAGCATGCCGCCAACCATGGCGCCTGCCAGGTTGCCGATGCCGCCCAGCACTGCGGCGGTAAATGCCTTCAGGCCGGGGATGAAGCCCATGTAGAAGTGAGCATTGCCGTAGTTGGTCGCCATCATCACGCCGGCGACCGCAGCCATGGCAGCGCCGATCATGAAGGTGGCCGAGATCACGAAATTGGGGTTAACGCCCATCAAGCCCGCCACACGCTGGTTCTCTGCCGTCGCACGCATGGCGCGCCCCAGCTTCGTGCGGTTCACCAGCAGGATCAGACCAATCATCATCAGGATGGACACCGCGATGATCGCGATTTCCTTGCCAGTGATGGTCGCGCCGGTCGAGCCGATGTCGATCGGACTCGAAGGCAAAAGCTCAGGGAAGCTCAGCGGGTTGCGCGACCAGATCATCATCGCGAGTGTCTGCAGCACGATCGACACGCCGATGGCGGTGATCAGCGGCGCCAGGCGCGGCGCATTGCGCAGCGGCCGGTAAGCGACACGTTCGATGGTGTAGGCCACGATGGCGCAGACCGGCATTGCAAACAGCAACGCAAACACCAGCGTGAGCCAGTTAGGCAGATTGGGGAAGTATTTTTGGAGGAAGTTGATGGCGGTCAGGGCAGACATTGCACCGACCATCAGAACATCGCCGTGGGCGAAGTTGATGATGCCGAGAATACCGTAGACCATGGTGTAGCCAAGTGCGATCAGCGCGTAAATGCTGCCGAGCACCAGACCGTTCACGATCTGCTGGATAAAGATATCCATGAGAACAGCTCCTGCTATGCCTTGCTTTGTTGTAGGCGACGGGATGACGTGCCCGCAAGGTATGCGATCAATCGGATGGGTAAGGTGAGGTTGCTGGTAAGCGGCCTGCCGACACGCCCATGGTGAGGGCCTTGTTTCATTGGCGAGGCTATGAAAAACGGCACCGCAGGGGTAGTCGCGGTGCCGTTTTTAGGGCGGATAACCCTTCGATTACATCTTCACAACGTCAAGAACAGTCTTCTTCTTGTCCTTGTAGTTGTACAGGGTGATGGAACCTTGCTTCAGGTCACCCTTGTCATCGAACGAGATGTTGCCGATCACGCCGTTGTAGTTGGTTGCCGGCATGGCAGCCAGGATCTTGGCCGGATCGGTCGAGTTGGCACGCTTCATCGCGTCGATGATCACGTTGACAGCGTCATACGTGAACGGAGCGTAGATCTGCACCGGCGTATGGAAACGGTCTTGGTACTTCTTGTCGAAGTCCGCGCCCTTCTCCATCTTCGACAGCGCCAGGCCTGCTTCCGAGCAGACGATGTTGTCGATTGCGTCGCCAGCCAGTTCGGCCACCTTGTCGGTACACACACCGTCGCCGCCAACGATCTTGGCCGTGATGCCCAGTTCCTTGGCTTGCTTGGCGAACGGGCCGCCGGTGGCGTCCATACCGCCGTACATGATCACGTCCGGCTTCTTGCCCTTGATCTTGGTCAGAATGGCCTTGAAGTCGGTCGCCTTGTCGTTGGTCGCCTCACGCGCCACGACGTTCACGCCGTCAGCCTTTGCGGTCTTCTCGAACTCGTCGGCCAGGCCCTTACCGTAGGCGGTGGCATCGTCAACAATTGCCACGGTCTTGGCGCCCAGGGTCTTGGCGGCGTAGTTCGCCAGTGCCGGACCTTGTTGCGCGTCGGTTGCAACCACGCGGTAGGTCGTCTTGAAGCCCTGCTTCGTGTAGTCGGGGTTCGTCGACGACGGCGAGATCTGCACGATGCCTGCATCGCTGTAGATCTTCGAGGCCGGGATCGACACGCCCGAGTTCAGGTGGCCGACGACAGCAACAACGTGCTCGTCAACCAGCTTCTGCGCCACGGCGGTACCGGTCTTCGGGTCGCCTGCATCGTCTTCACCGACCAGCTCCAGCTTGATCTTCTTGCCGTCGATGGTCAGGCCTTCCTTGTTGGCTTCTTCAACGGCCAGGCGTGCACCGTTTTCGTTGTCTTTGCCAAGGTGAGCAATACCGCCCGTGAGCGGAGCCGCGTGACCGATCTTGACAACGGTCTCGCCGCCGGCAGCCGCCGCCGGAGCCGACGTTGCTGCAGGTGCAGCAGCTTGGTCTGCGGGCTTTTCCTCGTTCTTACCGCAAGCTGCTACGAGTGCCACGGCAGCCGCAAGCGGCAGAACTTTGGCAAACTTAATTTGCATGAGTGATCTCCTAGATCTCGCAAGAGCAAGAAGAGCGTCCTGCCTCCCGGCCGCTCCCCCTGCGCCGATTGTTTCAATTTGAAACGCGCGAATTGTATCCCCTTTTATTGCGGATGCAATACGCGTCGCAACAACGATTTTTGCAGTAACTACGCCGCTTTACGGGCTTTCCCCAATGCCCAAACAGGCGTCATTTCGCGCAGGCATTCGCGAACGGCGGATAGCCATATCAAGAAGCGTGCCAGACTAGGGGAAACCCCGTATTCATGCGGCTTGGCGGACGATTGCCACGGTAAATCAAGGCTTCGCCGGTATTGAAGAGGTTTTGCAACGCACAAAACAAAACGGCCACTCCGGGAAGAAGTGGCCGCTGATTCCTCAAAAGCGCTTTATGCACCGCATTAGGGCGCACAGTTTTTGTGCGCTTTTAAGTGTGTATTTACATAAAGGCATTCAATTGATTTGAAGACCCCTCGGAAGGGGGAAAGACATGTTTTCCTGGATACCGTCGAGCGGACGCACTGTGCGCGCGCCCAGTGCCTTGAGGCGGTCGACGATCGACTGCGCCAGCTCTTCGGGCGCCGAAGCACCCGCTGTCAGCCCCACGCGGCGCTTGCCGGCCACCCATTCGGGCCGCACCTGTTCCGGCGTATCCACCATATAGGCAGGCACGCCCAGCTTCTCAGCCAGCTCACGCAGACGATTCGAGTTCGAGCTGTTCGGGCTACCGACCACGATCACCACCTCCACTTGCGGCGCCATGAACTTCACGGCGTCCTGGCGATTCTGCGTCGCGTAGCAGATGTCCTGCTTCTTCGGCTCGTGCACAGCCGGAAAGCGTGCCTTGATGGCGGCCACGATCTCCTGGGTCTCGTCCACCGACAACGTGGTCTGCGTCACGTAAGCTAGGCGCGTCGGGTCTTTCACCGCGAGATGCGCAACATCGTCGACGGACTCGACCAGCAGCATGCCGTCGTTGGCCTGGCCCATGGTGCCTTCCACCTCGGGATGGCCCTTGTGCCCAATCATGATGATCTCGAAACCCTGCGCCCGCATCTTCGAGACTTCCACGTGCACCTTGGTCACCAGCGGGCAGGTCGCGTCGAACACGCGCAGGCCGCGCGCCTCCGCCGCCTCGCGCACCGCACGCGACACACCATGCGCGCTGAAGATGACCGTGCCGCCCACGGGCACGTCGTCGAGTTCCTGCACGAACACCGCGCCCTTGTTGCGCAGATCGCCAACGACATAGGCGTTGTGCACGATCTCGTGACGCACGTAGATAGGCGCGCCAAACAGCTCCAGCGCGCGCTCGACGATCTCGATAGCGCGATCCACGCCAGCGCAGAAGCCGCGCGGCTGCGCCAGCAAGACCTCGGCGTCGGCCTGGGTGACAGGATCAATGGAATCGAGCGGGGCGTTCACAGCGTTGCTCATATCAATCAGAGAATGCCGATCAACTGGACTTCAAACACGATCGTCTGGCCAGCCAGCGGGTGGTTGAAGTCGAACAGCGCGGAGGTCTCGCCGACTTCCTTGAGCACACCGGCATATTTACCGCCGCTCGGCGCATTGAACTCAACCAGGTCGCCCGGCTGGTAATCCTCTTCAAACGAAGAGTTTTCGCGCAGCGTGGCCAGCGACACGCGCTGCAGCAGCTCCGGATTACGCGGACCGAACGCCTGCTCGGGCGCCAGGCGGAACGTCGTGCGCTCGCCCTCGCGCATACCGAGCAGCGCCTGCTCCAGCGTCGGCGCCATCTGGCCTTGGCCCAGCAGCAGCGTGGCCGGCTTGTCATCGAAGGTCGTGACGATGTCCGTGTCGTTTTCCAGCGCGATGCGGTAGTGCAGCGTCAGAAAGGAATCCGGGCCAACCACCTTGCCTGCGTTGCTTGGCGTCGCCGCGGACGCCTCGTTCACCAAATTTTGCACGCTCAACCTGCTTGACCAAAAAGTAACCCGTTATTGTACGTCAGCCCTCCCCGCGGCCGCAGGCGCGAAGCCCACCGCACTCTCGCTGGCAGGGCCTTTCCTCTGCTCATCCCTACCCTATGGCAATCGTCGACTGGCCCGCCCACGAGCGGCCGCGTGAAAAACTGCTCGCTCACGGCCCCGCCGCGCTCTCCGACGCGGAATTGCTAGCCATCTTCCTGCGCGTGGGCATGCCAGGCAAAAGCGCTGTCGACCTCGCCCGCGAACTGCTCACGCACTTCGGATCGCTCGCACGGCTGTGCCATGCGTCACAACAAGAGTTCTCGTCGATCAACGGAATGGGCCCCGCAAAATACGCACAACTGCACGCGCTGCTGGAAGTCGCGCGGCGTGCACTAAAAGAGGACTTCACCCAGGGCAGGACCTTTGACTCTCCACAAAGCGTGAAAGATTTCTTGCGCCTGACATTGGGGCACCGCCCGCATGAGGTGTTTGCCTGCTTCTTTCTAGATGTGCGACACCGGCTCATTGCCTGGGAAGAACTCTTCCGCGGCACACTAACGGAAGCCCGCGTCTATCCGCGCGAGATTGCCAAGCGCGCGCTACATCACAATGCGGCCGCGGTAATCCTGGCCCACAACCACCCCACCGGCAACACGGAGCCCAGCGAATCCGACATCACCCTGACCCGCGAGTTGTGCCGCGCGCTAGCCATGCTCGACGTGATCGTCCTGGATCACATGATCGTTGGTTGCAGCCACGTCTACGGCTTCCTAGAACACGGCAAAATGTAGTGCCGATGCCGCATCGCACGGTGCCCAACAGCAATCCGTCGATCTCGTTGATTTGTCAGCGCTTTTGTGTGTATAATCCGCGTTTCGCTGAAGTCCCACCTCTACAGTGGCGCTGCGCTTGGATTGGTCCCAGCGCCCGGTCGCAAACTGTAGCCAACGAATTTAGTTAGGAGTGCTCCATGGCACGCGTCTGTCAAGTGACCGGGAAAGCGCCGATGGTCGGCAATAACGTTTCCCACGCAAACAACAAGACCAAGCGCCGTTTTCTGCCGAACCTGCAGAATCGCCGCTTCTGGGTCGAATCCGAAAACCGCTGGGTCAGCCTGCGCGTCTCGAACGCTGGTCTGCGCCTGATCGATAAAAAAGGCATCGACGAAGTGCTCGTGGATCTGCGCGCACGCGGCGAAGTCTAATTAGGAGTTAAACATGGCCAGCAAAGGCGGACGCGACAAGATCAAGCTGGAATCGACCGCAGGTACGGGTCATTTCTACACGACCACCAAGAACAAGCGCACCAAGCCGGAAAAGATGGAGATCATGAAGTTCGATCCCGTCGCCCGCAAGCACGTCGCTTACAAGGAAACCAAGATCAAGTAATCCTCGCGGATTGCGCATCTTGTTTCCGTCGGCATGACCGACAGCAAAAACCCGCTCTCAGGCGGGTTTTTTGTTGCCTGCTGTTTGGCCCATGCTGGGGTGTACACTGCTCTTCTTTCCGATTGACACGCGACTGTGTTACTCACCAGCCGCGCCTGCTCCGCGTCCCGCGTCTTCCATGAATTTCGATGTTGCCGTTGTTGGCAGCGGCTTGGCGGGTCTGACCGTCGCCCTGCACCTAGCCGATCACCGTCGCGTGGTTGTCATCAGCAAACGCAGCCTGCCGGAAGGCGCCAGCGATTGGGCGCAGGGCGGCATTGCCGCAGTGCTCGACTCAGGCGACAGCCATGACGAGCACGTCGACGACACACTCATCGCCGGGGCAGGACTATGCGATGAAGCCGCCACTCGCTACATCGTAGAAAACGGGCGCTCGGCCATTGAATGGCTGATCGGCCATGGCGTACCTTTCACGCGCGACGAGCAGGCCGAACTCGGCTTCCACCTGACACGCGAGGGCGGCCATCGCCATCGACGCATCATCCACGCCGCCGATGCCACGGGCCATGCCGTGGTCACGACGCTGGTTGAGAAGGTGCGCAATCACCCGAACATCACGCTGCTGGAAGATCATTTCGCAATCGACCTGATTACCGACGCGAAGCTGGGCCAGCCGGGTATGCGCTGCCATGGCCTATATGCGCTCGACATCGCATCGGGCCACGTCAAGACGATTACCGCGAGCCAAACCGTGATGGCCACGGGCGGCGCAGGCAAGGTCTATCTCTATACGACGAATCCGGACACCGCCAGCGGCGACGGTATTGCCATGGCTTGGCGCGCAGGCTGCCGCGTAGCGAACATGGAGTTCATCCAGTTCCACCCAACGTGTCTCTACCACCCGTTCGCAAAGTCGTTCCTGATTACCGAAGCCGTGCGCGGTGAAGGCGGCAAGCTGATCCTGCCCGACGGCACACGCTTCATGCCGGCGCATGATGAGCGCGCTGAGTTGGCTCCGCGCGATATCGTCGCCCGCGCCATCGACTTCGAGATGAAGAAGCGTGGCCTGGACTGCGTCTATCTGGACATCAGCCACCAGAGCCCGGAGTTCCTCAAGGAACATTTCCCGACCATCATGGCGCGCTGCCTGGAGCTGGGCATCGACATCACGCGCCAACCGATTCCGGTGGTGCCGGCGGCGCACTACACGTGCGGCGGCGTGGTGACGGATCACCTCGGGCGCACGGATATCGCCGGCCTTTACGCCGTGGGCGAGACAGCCTACACCGGCCTGCACGGCGCCAACCGGCTGGCAAGCAATTCGCTGCTGGAATGCATGGTGATCGGGCGCGGCGCGGCGGAAGACATCCTCGCGCAACCACCCTCGAACCCAACGTCGGTGCAGATTCCCGCGTGGGATGAGAGCCGCGTGACCGACGCCGATGAAGAAGTCGTCGTCTCGCACAACTGGGATGAGCTGCGCCGCATGATGTGGAACTACGTCGGCATCGTGCGCACGAACAAGCGGCTGGAACGCGCGCAGCACCGCATCGCCCTGTTGCGCGAAGAAATTACGGAGTACTACGCCAACTTCCGCGTGAGCCACGATCTGCTGGAGCTGCGCAACCTCGTCGAGGCCGCCTCGCTGATCGTCGACAGTGCGCTGTCACGGCATGAGAGCCGTGGCCTGCATTTCTCGCGCGACTACCCCGAGACGCTGCCCAAGGCGCTGCCGACGGTCATGCAGCCGACCCATCGGCAAATCGCCCGGAAACGCTAAGGCTTATTCGACGATCCGCAAAGAGAAGTCGGTCGCGCGCACGTCCTTCGTCAGCGCGCCGACGGAGATACGATCCACACCCGTTTCGGCAAACGCGCGGATCGTCTCGATGTTCACGCCGCCGGACACCTCCAGTAGCGCCCTGCCCGCCGTCATGCGCACAGCCTCGCGCATCGCGGGCGGCTCAAAGTTGTCGAGCAGCACGGAGGTAGCACCCGCCGCCAGCGCTTCTTCAAGCTGCGTCAGCGTTTCCACCTCAATCTGGATCGTCACGCCGGTGTTCAGTGCCTGCGCCGCACGCAGGGCTTCCGTCACGCCACCCGCCGCAGCGATGTGGTTTTCCTTGATCAGGATGCCGTCATACAACGCCAGGCGTTGGTTCTCGCCACCACCGATACGCACGGCGTACTTCTGCGCCAGGCGCAGGCCCGGCAGCGTCTTGCGCGTATCGAGCACGCGGGCGCGCGTGCCGTCGATGGCTGCGGCGTAACGCGAGGTCGACGTCGCGACGCCGGAAAGCAATTGCAGGAAGTTCAATGATGGCCGTTCGGCCGTCAGCAGCGATCGCGCCGGGCCTTCGATCTCGCACACCACCGAATCGGGCGCCATGCGGTCGCCTTCGTGCTGGCGCCAAGTAACGCGCAACGTCGGATCAACGGCGCGCATGCACGCATCGAACCAAGGCGTGCCGCACAGCACGGCGGTCTCGCGCACAATCACCCGCGCGCGCGCATGGCGATCGGCGGGGATCAGCAAACCGGTGCGGTCACCCGTGCCGACGTCCTCGGCAATGGCAGCAGACACGTTGGCGGACAGCGCCTCGCGCAGTGCCGGGCCAAAGCTATCGAAAATTGCCTGAGCCGGTGTGGCAAAGCTCGTCATGTTCATATGGGTTGCCGTCATGCCGGGCCGATTCCTTGAAAGAGTTGCGCGTTGGCGGCCAGCTCCCCCTGCGGGCGAACCATGGCTTTCTCCCGCGCGGCAAAATCCAGCATGCGATCGATGCAGACCACGGCCTGCTTGCCGACGGCCGGATCGACGTGGATCTCGTTGCGACCGGTTTCCAGCACTTCGGCCAGATTGGTCAGCGCATTCATCGCCATCCATGGGCAATGCGCGCAGCTCTTGCAGGTGGCGGCGTTGCCGGCGGTCGGCGCCTCGATGAAGCGCTTGCCCGGGGCAGCCATGCGCATCTTGTGCAGGATGCCGTTGTCGGTCGCGACGATGAACTCCTGCGCCGGCAACGACTGCGCTGCTGCAATCAGCTGCGAAGTCGACCCGACCACATCGGCCTGCGCTACCACCGATTCAGGCGATTCCGGGTGCACAAGGATCTTGGCGTTCGGGTGCTCCGCGCGCAGAAGGTCGAGCTCTACGCCCTTGAACTCGTCGTGCACCAGGCACGAGCCCTGCCACATCAGCATGTCGGCGCCGGTCTGCTTCTGAATGTAGCTGCCGAGATGACGATCGGGGGCCCACAGGATCTTCTTTCCCTGCGCATGCAAGTGCTGCACGATCTTCAGGCCGATCGATGAGGTCACCATCCAGTCGGCACGCGCCTTCACGGCGGCGCTGGTATTGGCATAGACGACCACGGTGCGATCCGGATGCGCATCGCAGAAGGCGGCGAACTCATCCGGCGGGCAACCCAGATCCAGCGAGCAGGTCGCGTCAAGATCCGGCATCAGCACGGTCTTTTCGGGGCTCAGGATCTTGGCAGTCTCGCCCATGAAGCGCACGCCCGCCACGATCAGTGTCTTGGCCGAATGGTCGCGGCCGAAGCGCGCCATCTCCAGCGAATCGGACACGCAGCCACCGGTCTCCTCGGCTAGGTCCTGCAGGTCAGCGTCAACGTAGTAGTGCGCGACCAGCACGGCTTCACGTTCCTTGAGCAGACGCTTGATGCGAGCCTTCAGTTCGTCGCGTTCCTCGCGCGACAGCACCGGCGGCACCTTGGCCCAGGCGTGGGCCACGCAACTGGCGCCGGATTGCGCTTCGGAAAGCATATCCGGGCGCTCGAATTCAACCGTCTTGATGTGGGTTTCCATGGTGGTCTCCGCGTCCATTCGCGCTGTTAAGGCGCCGAGAAGCTGGCGCGGCAATGAAACGGACGGCGTGTGAGGAGGACTGGCACCGCGATACATTGTCGCGGCCCGTTAAAAATGTGAGTTGGGGGCAGTTTACCCAAAAGAAAAGCCCCGCTGCGGAGCGGGGCTTCACCTATGAAACAAGAAAGTCAGGCGTAACGGCGCAGGCGAACGGCAAACTCCTGCAGCGCGTGGATGCCGCTTTCCTCAGCGCGCTTGCACCACTCTTGCAGTTGATGCAGCAGCTGCTCGCGCGTGGCGTTCGAACGGCCCCACAGCGCACCCAGCTCGCGGCGCATCTCAACGAAGGTGTGCAACGCCGAATGGTCCGACACGATTTGCGAGAGCTGCTCACGCTGGGGCGCGCCCAGCTTGGTCTCGTCGCGGTGGAACCACTTGCGGGCCGGCTTCAGCGCACGGTACTCAACAGCGCGCGAGTCCTTCAGCTTGGCCAGCTCTTGGCGGTAAGCCGTCTTAACAGTCTTGGCGTAGCGTGCCATCACGTCGTAGCGGTTGGCGATGATGGCTTCGAGCGTGTTCTGGTCGACCGGCTTCACGTCGCCAAAACGAGCCTTGGGCGCCACTTTCTTGACCTTTGCCAAACCCACGATTTCCAGCGCGCGGATGTAGCCCC
Organism: Ralstonia sp. Ralssp135; assembly: GCF_047304345.1. Classification (NCBI taxonomy): domain Bacteria; kingdom Pseudomonadati; phylum Pseudomonadota; class Betaproteobacteria; order Burkholderiales; family Burkholderiaceae; genus Ralstonia; species Ralstonia sp. Ralssp135. The sequence goes on along the minus strand of NZ_JBGLYZ010000018.1, from coordinate 86,155 downwards.
AGCCGATATCGAACTCGTACCACTTGACCGAAAACTTGGCCGACGTGGCGTACGTGTGGTGATTGTTGTGCAGCTCTTCGCCGCCGATGATGATGCCCCACGGCGATACGTTGGTCGAAGCGTCTTCACAGTCGAAGTTGCGGTAACCCCAGAAGTGGCCCAGACCGTTGATGATGCCGGCAGCATGGATCGGGATCCACAGCATCTGCACCGCCCACACCGTCAGGCCCAGCGCGCCGAACATCAGCACGTCCAGGATCAGCATCAAACCGACGCCCTGCCATGTGAACTTCGAATACAGGTTCTTCTCGATCCAATCGTCCGGCGTACCGTGGCCGAATTTCTGGATCGTTTCCTTGTTCTTGGCCTCGGCGCGATAGAGCTCAGCACCTTCCATCAGCACCTTGCGGATGCCACGGGTCTGCGGGCTGTGCGGATCCTCTTCGGTTTCACACTTGGCGTGATGCTTGCGGTGGATGGCGGTCCATTCCTTGGTGACCATGCCGGTGGTCAGCCACAGCCAGAAACGGAAAAAGTGTCCGGCGATAGGATGCACGTCCAGCGCACGGTGTGCTTGGCAACGGTGCAGAAAAATCGTGACGCAGGCGATCGTGATGTGCGTCATCACCAGCGTGAAAATCAGAATCTGCCACCAGGCCCAATTCAGGGTGCCGTTGGCGAGGAAAGTCAGAAGGGAGTCGATCAAAGTGTTCTCCGTGGTCAACTCGGGTGATCAAAGCAGCCTTTGGTCCGACAAATCAATCCGGACGGGCTGCCTCTTAAGGCCATCCGCTGTCGCAGCGTTACGACAATGGGGTCGTGTTGGCGGTGATTCAGGTGTTGGCACCTGGCTTGCGCATCACATCGGCGAGCTTGTGGCTGCTACCCATATGACCTCCGCCCCAGCGCAATACAAGGTGTTTGCGGTGCTTTGTCGCAAGTGCTATGCCCTTTGCGACGGCCCGTCTGATCCTTTGTGGGAGCACTCAGTATTTTAACCGAATACCCCCTCTATTCCATGGGGGAAAACCGCTGATTTGACCTCTGACAAGTGGGCACCGTTCCGCTCGCAGGTGTGTTAGGCCTGCAGCGTGGCACCGGATGAGGCTGCCGCATCACCCGAAGTGCTCGAAGCGCCCTGCTGCAGCGCCAACGGCCCGAGCACGCGCACTTCCCGTTGCGGATACGGAATGTCGATGCCGGCCGCTTTGAAGCGGCGATAGATAGCGCGGTTCAGGTCAGACTGCACGCCCAGCTTGCCGTTGTGCGGATCCGCGATCCACACGCCAAGTTCGTACTCGATGCTGCTGTCGGCAAACAGGGCCATGAAGGCGGCGGGTGCGGGCTCGGGCAGAATGCGCGGAATGCCCTCGGCGCATTGCAGCAACAGCGCCAGCACCGCTTCCGGGTCGGCGGCATACGATGCCTGCACGCGCACTGCCACGCGCACGGTGCCGCGCTCGTTGTGGTTCTGCACAGCCTGCGCGACCATCAGTTCGTTCGGCACCAGCGTATCGCCATCGCCGTTGCGCACCACGGTGTAGCGCGTGCGGATCTGCGTGACGATGCCGGTGTACGTGCTGACCGTGATCTGATCGCCGAGCTTGAGCGAGCGCTCGAGCAGGATGATGAAGCCCGAGACGTAATTGCTGGCGATCTTCTGCAAGCCAAAGCCCAGGCCCACGCCGAGCGCCCCGCCAAACACCGACAGCACCGTCAGGTCGATGCCCACGAGCGACAGGCTCAGCAGCAGCGACACCAGCAGCAGCGCTGCCTTGGTCACGCGCGACAGCACCACCTTCAGGTTGGCATCAATGGCTGAAGCACGCGTAATACGGCTGTCCAGCCACGAGCCGAACCACATCGCCACGAGCACGGTGACGAGAATCCACACCACGCCCATCAGCATGGCGGCGAGGCTCACCTTCTGCTTGCCGCCAAGCGCAAAGCGAATGCCGTCGAGATAATCCACCACATCGCCTAGCACGCCCAGCACGTAGAGCACCATGCCTATCCACATCAGCGTGGTCAGCACACGCTCGGCGACGACAAGCATGCCGTGCAGCTCGCCATTGGCCGACAACACGCGGCGCAGCACGTAGAAGCCGAGATAAAGAATCGCCAAGCCAAACAGCGGCACCGCAGCCAGGCGGAACACGCTGATCGGCATGGTGCCGATCAGGGCATAGCGCGCACCAAGCACCAGCAGCCAGCCAATCAACGGGAACATCGCCCGCTCCAGGCTCGACCAGGCAAAACGCAGGGCGAACGTGTCGTTCGCATGCGCCGTATGCAAGCGCCGCGAAATCGGCCGCGCGATCAGCCACGCGGCAGCGAGCACCAGCACCAGCACGCCCAGTTGCCAGATAAAGCGAGGCCCACCCAGATCGGAGACGATGTCGTCGATCATGTGACCCAGCGCGATATGGTTGAGATTCAGCGGCAATCCGTTCATTGGCGTGACCGGTTATTACAAACCCTTATTGGGTCCGATAGGGCAACGCATCGCCCACATGCTTCTGCCAATTGGCGGCATAGCGCTGGGCGAGATCGGCGTCGCCGCGCACGATCAGGACGTTTTCGGCATTGCCGCGCTGCGCGGTCTGCGTAAAGTTGAAGCTGCCGGTAACCAGCACTGGATGCGCGCCGCGCGGGTCGATCACGATGACCTTGTTGTGCGCATTCTTGTAGCGCACCTCTAGCCAGACGGGAATGCCCGCATTGGCGACCTCGGGCACGCGGCTGCCGCCAGAACGCGTCATCTGCTCGCGATCGGCCAGCACCCGCACATCCACGCCGCGCTGATGCGCCGCCAGCAACGCACGCGTAATCGCCTTGTTCGACAGCAGATACGCCTGCACCAGCACCTGCTCGCGCGCCTGGTCGATGGCGTCTGCCAACAACCCTTCGATGTCATCGTCGGGCGTGAACGCAGCCTGCACCGTGCCCTTGGCCGGCTGCACCGGCGGTGTGCTGCGGGCCAGCGCCACGCCGCCTGCAGCAAACACCAGCCACGCAGCCAGCAGCCAACCCAAGCGGCGCAGCATCATGCGCGGCGCTCCAGCACAGCCGCGAAGAAGCCGTCGGTCTGGTGCGTGTGCGGATACAGCTCCAGGTAGGGCCCCATTTCCAGGGCGATCTTCTGCGCGGCGAGCACCTCACCGGCGGGCACGAGCACGAAGTCTTCATGGGCGGCCAGGAACTGCTCGACCACCTGCTGGTTCTCGCGCGCCAGCACGCTGCAGGTCGCGTAGACGAGGCGGCCGCCCGGCTTCAGCAGCCGCGCCGCCGATGTCAGGATCGACAGCTGCTTGGCCGACATTTCTTCCACGGCCTGCGCAGATTGGCGCCACTTTAGGTCCGGATTGCGGCGCAACGTGCCCAAACCGCTGCAAGGCGCGTCGACCAGCACGCGATCGATCTTGCCCGCCAGCCGCTTGACCTTGGCATCGTGCTCGCTGTCAATGCGGCCCGGATGCACGTTCGACAGGCCGCTGCGCGCCAGGCGCGGGCCCAGGTTCGACAAGCGTTTTTCCGATACGTCGAAGGCATACAGGCGCCCCGTCGAGCGCATCGCCGCGCCAATCGCCAGGGTCTTGCCACCAGCGCCGGCACAGAAATCGACCACCATCTCGCCGCGCTTGGGTGCCAGCAATTGGCAGAGCAGTTGGCTGCCCTCGTCCTGCACCTCGACCGTGCCGTTGGTGAAGATATCGAGCTTGTTCAACGCCGGCTTGCCCGCTAGGCGAATGCCCACCGGCGACAGCGGTGCTGCAGCCCCCTCGATACCGGCTTCGGCCAGTGTTGCGAGCACGGCTTCGCGCTCGCCCTTGAGCGTATTCACACGCAAGTCCAGCGGCGCGGGCGTGAGCCACGCTTGCGCCAGTGCTTCGGTGAAGTCCGCACCGTGCTGTGCAACCAGCGCATCGAAGAGCCAGTCGGGCAGATTGGCGCGCACGCGGGCCGCCAGCGCGGCGCGGTCGCGGTTTTCCCAGCGATCCAGCCATTCGGCCTCCGCCGGGTTCAGGAACGGGGCGATAGCCTCACGCCCGGCCGTCTGCAGCAAGCCGAGCAGCACTAGGCGACGACGCGCCGGGCCAGTGCCGCTCTCGGCAAACTGACCGAATTCAACCTTGCGGCGCAGCACGGCAAAGGCCGCTTCGGCGATGATGCCGCGCTCGCGGTGGCCAAGTTCGTGGTGCTCACGGAAGTACTGGCTGACCACCATGTCGGCCGGCGCCGCAAAGTGCAGCAGACGCGCAAGCACCTTATCCAGGTGCTCCAGATGGCTGCCATGCACGCCCGTGCGCGGGCGCGGGGCGCTGCGCGGCGCGGGCTTGCCCTGCGGTGCCCGATACCAGCCACCGCCACCGGAACCCGCGCGCTTGTTGCCCGATCCGCCGTTTCCATTGCCGCGCGAACGCTGACGATCCTGACTCATGCTGCCTCCCGGGCGTTGACGCCAATAACAAGCTGCGATTCATCCGGAGAGACGCGCACAACACCGTCTTCGATCGACAACCGCCCTTCCACGAACCAGCGTACGGCACGCGGATAAATCGTGTGTTCCTGCGCCAGCAGCCGCCCGGCCAGCGAGTCAGGCGTGTCGTCTTGGCGCACGTCGATGATGGCCTGCAGCACGATCGGGCCGTGGTCCAGGTCAGCGGTGACGAAATGCACCGTCGCGCCATGCACCTTCACGCCCATGGCCAACGCGGCCTCGTGCGTATGCAAGCCAGGGAAGCACGGCAGCAGCGACGGATGAATGTTCAGCATGCGCCCGGCGTAGCGCTTGACAAAGCCCGGCGTAAGGATGCGCATAAAGCCGGCCAGCACCACCAGATCAGGCGAAAAGCCGTCGATCACCTGCGCCAGGGCGGCGTCAAAGCTGTCGCGATCGGGGAACGCCTTGTGATCGACCACCGCGGTGGCGATGTCGTGCGACGCGGCAAATTTAAGTCCTGCCGCATCGGGCCGATTAGAAATGATGGCGGCAATGCGTCCCGACCAACCTTCGGCCTGACAGGCGCGGACAATGGCTTCCATATTGGAACCGCGTCCGGAAATGAGAATGACGATGTTTTTCATCGCGGCATTTTATCAAGTGCGCCGGAGTTCCCCGAGAAAATCCGGTGTGACGCCTTCGCAGCCATGCCGCGGGCGCTTTTGCAGCCACCGTGGCATTTTGCCGACGCATGCCGGCAAAAACTCTGTCATGCCAGCAAAAGGAAGGGGCAACCGTTGGCGCGCTTTGGCGCGCTCTGATAATCTCAGCGCCATAATTGTCCGCGCTCCCGAGGGGTCGGGTGGGCTGCCAGCGATGATCCGACGCGTATCAAACGCCTGTTCATCCTGCGCTGCAACATCGTGCGGGCAATACCGTGACAGTCGATCGGCACAGGGTGAGACACCCGGCCCGTCGACCATCGCCCGCGCCGGGTCGACACGCGTACAACAACAAGAGGGCATTGCCCTCACCGGGGAATAAGAATGACGAGCTCGCTGCGTAGCCTGCTGGTGGTCGACGACCACCCTCTCGCCTTATCTGGCACGACCACGTTTCTTGCACACGCCTTGCCTGAAGTTCAGGTGCACGCGGCTATTGGCCGGCGCCAGGCGCTTGCGCTGGTGGAGGAAGGCGTCCGACCGGACGTCGTGCTGCTGGACGTGTGGCTGTCCGATTGCACGGGCTTCGACGCCATGCGCGAACTGCGCGGCAAACTGCCAGAAGCACGCTTTGCCTTCATGTCGGCGGAAAACACGCCGGAAATCGTCGCCAAGGCTCAAGCGCTAGGCGCCATCGGCTTCATCGGCAAGCACGCCGATGCCCATGCTTTCTCCAAGGCGGTGGCCGGCATTTTCGGCGGCGATGCGTCGTTCCCGTCCGAAGACGATATGGGCGGCATCAACGGCAAGGGCGGTGCCTCGCACGGCATTCCCATCACGCCGGCAGAACTGGGGCTGACGCCGCGCCAGGGATCGGTACTGGCGCTGCTGCTCGAAGGCCTGCCCAACAAGTCGATCGCGCGCCAGTTGGGCCTGACGGAAAACACCGTCAAAGAACACGTCTCGGCGATTCTGCAGCGGCTGGGCGTACGCACGCGCATCCAGATCATCTCGCGCATGGAACGCTTTCGCCTGACCGGCGCTGCCTGATCCAGCCGCCCCATCTGAGCATTCTGACGGCGCCCTTCACGGCGCCGTTTCACATTACCGTCAATAAGCGACCTGCGGCTCGGCTGAGCGGCCGCGCAGCCAGCGCTTGAGCAGCACGCGCAGCATGTTCGGGTCCATCGGTTTGGCCAGTAGCAGGTAGCCGGCTTCTTCGGCGCGCGCGAGGGCGGCGGAGTTGCGATCGCCGGTCAGCAGCACGGCGTGGGCATCGGGATGGCTGACTTGCCAGCGCTCGAGCAGCTGCAGGCCATCCTCCTCGCCGGGCAGGCGCAAGTCGCAGAAGATGATCTGCGGGCGGATGCCGCGCGCCAGCAGTTGCTCGGCGGAGCGGCCATCGGCGGCGCTGTGGACTTCCACACCCCACGCTTCGAGCAGCGCGTGCCACGCCTTGCGGATTTGCTGGTCGTCGTCCACGACCAGCACCACGCCCGAGAATCGCGGCTGATCGAGCACTGCACGCTTCTGCTCGGCGCGTGGCTGCGTGGCCAGCGGTGCCTTGATCTCGGCGGGCACCGGTCGAAGCGCCATCCAGAACATCGAGCCGCGCCCCGGCACTGAGCGCACGCCAAACGTCCCGCGCAGCAGACGCACACATTCCTTGTAGATCGACAGGCCCAAACCCAAACCTTGGCTCGGATCGCGCTCGGGGTTTTCGACTTGGTAGTACGTCGAGAAGATGTCTTTCTGGTGCTCTGGCGCGATGCCGATGCCTGTATCCCAGACCTCGATCCGCAGATGCTTCTGGCGCACGCGCAGCGCCACCATCACGCCGCCGCGCTCGGTGTAGCGCAGCGCGTTCTGCAGCAGATTGAACAGCGCCCGGCGCAGCAGCACCGGCTCGGCCATCCCGAACACCGGCAGCGGAGGAATGCGCGCCGTGAGCGCCAGACCCTTGGCGCGCGCATCCGGCATGAACTGCTGGACCACTTCGGTGATGACCTCGCCCAGATCCACCGGCTCCAGCGTCGGCGAGGTCTTGCGGCTCTCCAGCTTGGACAGGTCCAGCAGCGAGCGGAACAGCAGATCGATGGTCGCGGCGCCCGAGGCCAATTGCTCCACCAGCGGCGCCAAGGATTCCGACTGGTTGCGGGCCCGCAGCGCTTCCACCAAGAGCACGATCGCATGCACCGGCTGACGCAAGTCGTGGCTGGCGGCAGCCAGGAAGCGCGATTTTTCTTCCGATGCCGACAACGCGCGCTGCTTCTCGTCCTGATAGCGGCGCGCAAGCTGTCGGCTCTCGTTCTCCAGCTGGATTTCGCGCACTAGCGTGTTGTGGATGTTGACGGCATGCCGGGTCAGCAGGGCCGCAAAGAACAGCAGCACGCCGCGCAAATACAGCCCGTGTCCCGGAAATGCCTGGTCGGCCAGCACAAAGTGCGGCGCCAGGATGCCCGTCCCGAGGATCAGCAGGCTGGACGGCACGGGCGCCTGCGACAACACCGCTGCTGCCGCCACGCCGATGATCACGATCATCAGCAGGCTGCTGAACTCGAGCGACGGCGACATCAGATACAGCCCCGCCGAACAGCCCCACGCCACCCCACCCACGGCCGACATGACGTGCATGCCCGTCCACCACTTGCGGGTGTGCGCGGCCAGCGTCATGCGGGTCAGGTCGTAGCGATAGCCAAAATAGAAGCGCAGACCTGACGCCGTCAGGCACAGCATGATCAGGCACCAGCCCAGCAGCCCCGGGCGGTTGGAGGCGTCCCAGAACGCGGCGACCGTCAAGGCGGGCAGCACGACCGAGGCAGCAATCCCCATGGGCGCCCCGCGATGCACGGCGGCGAGCAGCTTGGCGCGGGCGTCCAGTTCGAGCGGCGCGCGGCTGGCAAGCCCGAACTTGGCGAAGAAAAGGCGCAGCGAGGCGTTCAAGGAGATATCGGGTAGGAACTGGATATCGGATTGTGCCGCAAGCATGCGCCGCGCGGGCGCACCGTTCGGACGATTGTGCAACACCCCGACACCCAGCCGCGTGCGCGCCGGGGATGGGGCAATCCCTTATATAATGTGCGTTTTGCTGGATTTTGGCGGCTGTCAGGCCAATCCGGCACGAAATCGCACTTCTCCTTTCCTCGACCACCGACGCTTCTCGTGAAAGTCTTTCGCGGCTTGCCCAACGCCGAAAGTCGCGCGCCCTGCGCGTTGACCATCGGCAACTTCGACGGCGTGCACCGCGGGCACCAGTCTTTGCTGGCCCGCGCACGCGCGGCGGCCGACGCACGCGGATTGCCGCTTACGGTGATGACGTTCGAGCCGCATCCGCGCGAATTCTTCATGCCGGACCGCGCGCCCACCCGCATTGCGCTGCTGCGCGACAAGCTGGAAAGCCTGCGTCGCCAGGGCGTCGACCGCGTGGTCGTGGAGCATTTCAACGCGCATTTCGCTGGGCAGACGCCGGACGAGTTCGTGCGCAATGTTCTGGTCGATGGCCTGCACACGCGCTGGCTGCTGGTGGGCGATGATTTCCGCTTTGGCGCCAAGCGGGCGGGCGATTTCAACTATCTGCAGGCCGCCGGTGCCCAGTTTGGCTTCGAAGTCGAGCAGATGGGCTCGGTGTCGGAGTCCGGCGTGCGCATTTCCAGCTCGGCCGTGCGCGAGGCGCTGGCCGCCGGTGACCTGGAACACGCCCGCCGCCTGCTCGGGCACAGTTATGCCATCAGCGGACACGTGGTGCACGGGCAAAAGCTCGGCCGCTCGCTGGGCTTTCCGACGCTGAATTTGCGCATCTCGCATCGCAAGCCGGCAGTGGCCGGCATCTTTGTCGTGCAGGTGCACGGGCTGGCCGAAAAACCGCTGCCGGCCGTCGCCAGCATTGGCGTGCGACCGACGGTGGACGACTCCGGCCGCGTGCTGCTGGAAGTGCATATCTTTGATTACCACGCCAGCGTCTACGGCAAGCTGGTGCGCGTGGAGTTCATGAAGAAGCTGCGCGACGAGGCTCGTTACGATTCGCTCGATGCCCTCAAGGAGGCGATCGCGCAGGACTGCGTTCATGCACGGCAGTTCTTCGGCCTGCCCATTCCGCCAGCCGGCGAGTCGCCCACGCTTCGGCGCGACTTCGCCACCTCCGCCACCGACCGAATTCAGTAGGCGGCCGACACGTTCGCCGCCCAGAAGCCACACACTGCGCACGCGCGCCCTGCACTGTCAGCCGCGCTTGCACCGATCCGATCTGCCCGAATCTGCCCCACATCACATCATGTCTGACGCCAAGAAGCCCACGCCGGAGAAGAGCAAGTACCCGGTCAACCTGCTGGACACCCCGTTCCCCATGCGCGGCGACCTGCCCAAGCGCGAGCCGCAATGGGTAAAGCAATGGCAGGACAAGCAGCTCTACAAGAAGATCCGCGCTGCGCGCAAGGGCGCGAAGAAGTTCATCCTGCATGACGGCCCGCCGTATGCCAACGGTGATCTGCACATCGGCCACGCGGTCAACAAGATCCTCAAGGACATGGTGATCAAGGCGCGCGGCCTCACCGGCCTGGACGCTGTCTATGTGCCGGGCTGGGATTGCCACGGCATGCCGATCGAGATCCAGATCGAAAAGCAGTTCGGCAAGGGCCTGCCCGTCCAGGAAGTGCAAGAGAAGGCGCGTGCGTACGCCACCGGCCAGATTGCGCGCCAGAAGGCAGACTTCGAGCGCCTGGGCGTGCTGGGCGACTGGGCCGATCCGTACCTGACCATGAACTTCCGCAACGAAGCGGACGAGGTGCGTGCGCTGGGCAAGATCCTGGAGAAGGGCTACGTCTTTCGCGGCCTGAAGCCGGTCAACTGGTGCTTCGACTGCGGCTCGGCGCTGGCGGAAGCCGAAGTGGAATACGCGGACCGTACCGATCTGTCGATCGATGTCGGCTTCCCATTTGCCGATATCGACGCACTGGCCAGCGCCTTCCACGTGGGTGCTGACGTGCTCAAGGCCAAGCAAGGCTGGATCGTGATCTGGACCACCACGCCGTGGACGATCCCTTCCAACCAGGCGCTGAACCTGCACCCGGAAATCGAATACGCGCTGGTCGACACGTCGCGCGGCCTGCTGATCGTTGCCAAGGAGCGCGTCGAGGCTTGCCTCCAAAGCTGGAAGCTTGAAGGCACGGTGCTGGCCACGTGCGAAGGCGCCGCACTCTCGGGCGTGCGCTTCCACCACCCGCTCGCCAAGATGGACGCCGGTTACGACCGCACTTCGCCGGTCTACCTGGGCGATTACGTGACGATCGATACCGGCACCGGCATCGTCCACTCCGCGCCTGCCTATGGCGTGGAAGACTTCCAGTCCTGCAAGTCACACGGCATGCCCGACTCGGAAATCATCAACCCGGTGAGGGGCAACGGCGTGTACGCATCAACGCTGCCGCTGTTTGGCGGCCAGATGATCTGGGATGCCAATCCGAAAATCGTCGAAGTGCTGCGCGAGTCCGGCAACCTGTTCGACGCGCACAAGCACCCGCACAGCTACATGCACTGCTGGCGCCACAAGACGCCGATCATCTACCGCGCCACGTCGCAGTGGTTCGCGGGGATGGACGTGCAGCCCAACGACGGCAACGCCACGCTGCGCGAGACCGCGCTCGCGGGCATCGACGCGACGGCGTTCTACCCGTCGTGGGGCAAGCAGCGCCTGCACAACATGATCGCCAACCGCCCGGACTGGACGCTCTCGCGCCAGCGCCAATGGGGTGTGCCGATGGCCTTCTTCGTGCACAAGGAAACCGGCGCGCTGCACCCGCGCACGCCTGAGCTGCTGGAGCAGGTCGCCCAGCGCATCGAAAAGAGCGGCATCGAAGCCTGGCAGACGCTCGACCCGCGCGAGCTGCTCGGCGATGAAGCCGACATGTATGAGAAGAACCGCGACACGCTCGACGTGTGGTTCGACTCGGGCACGACGCACTGGCACGTCATCCGCGGCTCGCACGCGGCGGATCTGTACGACGCTTCGGCCGACCTGCCGGACGGTCGCCTGGCTGATCTGTATCTGGAAGGTTCGGACCAGCACCGCGGCTGGTTCCACTCGTCGCTGCTGACGGCTTCGATGCTGTACGGCAAGCCGCCGTACAAGGGCCTGCTCACACACGGCTTCACGGTGGACGGCGAAGGCCGCAAGATGTCCAAGTCGATCGGCAACACGATCGCGCCGCAGGAAATCGCCAACAAGATGGGCGCCGAGATCATCCGCCTGTGGGTGGCCTCGACCGACTACTCGGGCGAACTGGCCATCTCGGATGAAATCCTGAAGCGCGTGGTGGAAGGTTATCGCCGCATCCGCAACACGCTGCGCTTCCTGCTCGCCAACCTGACGGACTACGACCACGCCAAACACGCGCTGCCGACCGAGCAATGGCTCGAAATCGACCGCTACGCCGTGGCGCTGACGGATGCGCTGCAGAAAGAAGTGCTGTCGCACTACGACGTGTACGAATTCCACCCGGTGGTCGCCAAGCTGCAGACGTTCTGCTCGGAAGACCTGGGGGGCTTCTACCTCGACGTGCTGAAGGATCGCCTGTACACGACTGCGCCCGATTCCGTGGCGCGCCGCTCCGCACAGAATGCGCTGTATCACATCACCCAGGCCATGCTGCACTGGATGGCGCCGTTCCTGTCGTTCACAGCCGAAGAGGCCTGGCAGGTGTTTGCGCACGGCACGGAACACACCGACACCATCTTCACCAGCACCTACTACAACGCTCCGGTGCCCCAAGGCGCCAGCGCGCTGCTCGAGAAGTGGGCCGCCATCCGCAACGTGCGCGGCGAAGTGACCAAGCAACTGGAAGCGCTGCGCATCGACGGCAAGATCGGATCGTCGCTGCAGGCGGAAGTGACGGTGTCGGCGGGTGAATCGGTGCATGACGCGCTGGCCAGCCTCGGCGACGACCTGCGCTTCGTCCTGATCACGTCCGCGGCCAAGCTGGAGCGCGCGCCGGAAGGCGGCGATCTGCTCATCACCGTGGTGCCGTCCACGCACGCCAAGTGCGAGCGCTGCTGGCACTACCGCGCCGACGTCGGCCACGACGCGACCCATCCGACCCTCTGCAAGCGCTGCACCGACAACCTGTTCGGCGCTGGTGAACAACGGAGCGCTGCGTAATGGCGACAACTCGGGCGGCCCGTAACGGCGGTAAGAGCAAATCGATCGGATTGAAGAAGAGCGCCGGCGGTCATGGCGTGGGCCCTTGGCTCGGCCTGGCCGTCATCTGGATCCTGCTGGACCAGTTGACCAAGGTCGCCATCCTCAAGACCTTCACCTACGGCGAGTCGCGCCCGGTCACCGGGTTCTTCAACCTCGTGCTGGCCTATAACAAGGGGGCGGCGTTTTCGTTCCTGGCCGCAGCGGGCGGCTGGCAGCGCTGGTTCTTCACGGGCCTGGGCGTGGCAGCGGCGCTGTTCATCGTGTGGCTGCTCAAGCGGCACAGCGGGCAAAAGCTGTTCTGCTTTGCCCTGGCGCTCATTCTGGGCGGCGCGCTGGGCAACGTGATCGACCGTGTCATCTACGGTCACGTGGTGGATTTCCTCGACTTCTACCTGCACAACTACCACTGGCCGGCGTTCAACGTGGCGGACTGCGGCATCACCATCGGCGCAGTGCTGCTGATCGTCGACGAACTGCGGCGCGTGCGGCGCTGACCCTGCGGTGCCAGAACTCCAGCAGTGGAATGGTGAAGCGGTGCTGTGCCTCGACGAGGCCGGCCCGCCCATCGCCACCGAACAGGACGCACTGGACCATCTGATCGGCGAGGCGCTAGGGCATGGCGCAACGATGGTTGCCGTGCCGGTCAGCCGCCTCGATGCCGCGTTCTTTGCGCTGCGCACGGGCCTGGCTGGCGGCATCGCACAAAAGATCACCAACTACCGCCTGAAACTCGCCGTGGTGGGCGACATCTCTGCGCACCTGCGCACCAGCGGTGCGTTACGCGACTGGGTCCGTGAATCGAACCAGCGCGACACGATCCGCTTCGTGCCGTCGCTCGACGATCTGGCCGCCGATGCGCGGCCCATGCCTGCCGAATAAGGGCTCAGCCCCAGTAGCGCACGGCATACCACGCGCGCTTGACGTACTCCGCAAGAATCGACCCGGCTTCGTACACAGGCACCGACTTGGCGAGCGTGTCGCCCGGGAACACGCCTTGCGCACCCCAAGTGACTTCCGGCCACACCTTGCGGAACACCGCCAGCGCCCGGCCGGTGTGATACCAGCTCGTGACCAGGATTGCGCTCTGCACCTGCTGGCCCGCCAGCGTCTCGCGCGTCATCCGCGCATTTTCCATCGTGCTGCCGGACACACATTCGTGGCCGATGCGCTCCGCCGGCACGCCGGCCATCACAAGGCGGCGCTCGATCAGCAGGCAATCGCCCTGGCCGCTGATGAACACGCGAGGCGCTACACCCGCGTGGTACAGCTCGGCAGCGCCGATCACGCGCTGGCCCGACTCTCCGCCCAGCACAACGATCACGTCTGCGTGCGCGAGCCTCGGCTCCTTGCGCAGCCATGCCTTCGCCCCGCAGACGAGCACGGCAGCGGCCACCACCGCAGCGATGGCGCAACCGCCAATCAAGGCGAGGACATTGCGAACTGCTGAGCGACCGAAAACCATATGGGGAATGCGCATTTGAGGAAAAACCGGGGCGCCAGACGCGCCGCGGGGCAAGCCGGTATCATCGCCACTGTTCAGCAGGAAGCCCGGGCACCGGGTTGTATCCTGCCCGCGCATATTGCGTCAATCGGATTCCCAAGCGGGTTGTTATGGAACTGCAAGGCAAACATTTCGTCCTCGGCCTGACGGGCGGCATCGCGTGCTACAAGTCCGCCGAGCTGGTACGGCTGTTGACCAAGGCTGGCGCGACCGTGCAGGTGGTGATGACCGAGGCCGCCACGCACTTCATCACACCGGTGACGATGCAAGCGCTTTCCGGTCGTCCGGTCTTCACGTCACAGTGGGACGGCCGCATCGGCAACAACATGCCGCATATCGACCTCTCGCGCGAGGCGGATGCCATCGTCATCGCGCCGGCGTCCACCGACTTCTTGGCCAAGCTCGCACACGGCATGGCCGACGATCTGCTCTCCACGCTGTGCATCGCGCGCGATTGCCCGCTGCTCGTGGCGCCCGCGATGAACCGCCAGATGTGGGCCGCGCCCGCCACGCAGCGTAACGCCGCGCAGTTGCGCGCGGATGACGTCACCCTGCTCGGCCCCGATGCCGGCGACCAGGCCTGCGGCGAAGTCGGTGACGGCCGCATGCTGGAGCCGGAAGACATCGTCGAGCAGCTCATCGGCTTCTTCCAGCCCAAGCTGCTGCGCGGTCACCGCGTGCTGCTGACGGCCGGCCCGACCTTCGAGCCGATCGACCCGGTGCGCGGCATCACGAACCTGTCCAGCGGCAAGATGGGTTTTGCGCTGGCACGTGCCGCGTCGCAGGCCGGTGCAGAAGTCACGCTGGTTGCCGGGCCGTGCCATCAGGACACACCGGCAGGCGTACAGCGCATCGATGTGCAAACCGCCCAGCAGATGCACGACGCCGTCATGCACGAGCTGGATGTTGCCAAGAACGACATCTTCATCGCGGTTGCGGCGGTGGCCGACTGGCGCGTGGCACAAGCAGCGGAACAGAAACTCAAGAAGCAGAACGACTCCGACGTACCCGCACTTACGTTCATACAGAACCCGGACATCCTCGCCGGTGTGGCGCGCCGGGCGAATGCGCCTTTCTGCGTCGGCTTTGCGGCCGAAACCGAACGGTTGGAAGAGTTCGGCGAGGCCAAGCGCAAGAAAAAGGGCATTCCGCTGCTGGTCGGCAATCTTGGCCAGCAGACCTTCGGCCGCGACGACAACGAAGTCGCACTCTTCGATGCAAAGGGCATCACGCGCCTGCCGCGCGCCGACAAGCTGACGCTCGCGCGCCAGATCGTCGCCGCCATCGCCGACCGCGTGCATGGGGCACGATCATGAGTGCCGCGCCAATCCGCCTGTCGGTTCTGGACCAAAGTCCGGTCATCTACGGCCACAGCGCACGCGATGCCATCGCCGCGACGGTCGACCTGGCGCAACTCGCGGATTCGCTCGGCTACACGCGCTACTGGTGCGCCGAGCACCACGGTCTGCGCGGCGTGAGCAACCCCGCGCCGGAAGTGATGATTGCCCGCGTAGCCAGCGCCACGAAACACCTGCGCGTGGGCTCCGGCGGCGTGATGCTGCCGTACTACAGCCCCTTCAAGCTGGCCGAGCAGTTCCGCCTGCTGGAAGCGCTGTTCCCCAACCGCATCGACCTGGGTGTCGGCCGAGCACCCGGCGGCGACATGCGCACCGCGCAGGCTGTGGCCATGGGCGACTACAACCGCGGCGACATCTTCCCGCAGCAGGTGCAGGAACTGATCTGGCACCTGACGGGCACGCTGCCGTCCGATCACCCAGCGGCCGGCGTTCTGCTGCAACCCGAGATCGATACCAAGCCCGAGTTGTGGATGCTCGGCTCGAGCGATTTTGGCGGCGCGCTGGCCGCGCGTCTGGGCATCCGTTTCGCGTTCGCGCATTTCATCAACCCGCACGTCGGGCATATCGTCACCCAGCAGTACCGCACGGATTTCGAGCCCGGCTACGACGCGCGCCCGTATAGCGCCACCGCCGTCTTCGTGATCGCCGCCGACACTGAAGCCGAAGCGCGCCGCTATGAAGCCGCCGTCGACCTGCGCCGCGTGCAGATGGCGCTGGGCGTGAACGGCCCGATCCCAACCGTCGAGCAAGGCGAGGCCCACGTCTACACCGAGCGCGACCAGGCCATCGTCATGCGCGAGCGGCCACGCAGCATCATCGGCACACCGGAATCCGTGGCCGAGCAAATGCATGCGCTCAAGGAACGCTTTGTCGCCGACGAACTGATCGTGCTGACCGTCGCACCCAGCTACAAGGCGCGACTGCGCTCATACGAGCTGCTGGCCGAGGCGTTTGCGCTACCATCTCCGGCTTCTGCAACCTCTTCGGCCCGCCCCGCATGAAACTCGACGTCAAGATCCTCGACGCCCGCCTGCACGAACAGCTCCCGCAGTACGCCACCACCGGCAGCGCCGGGCTAGACCTGCGCGCCTGCATCGACGCTCCGCTCACCATCGAGCCCGGCACCACGCATCTGGTCCCGACCGGCATGGCCATCCACCTGGCCGACCCGGGTTATGCCGCGCTGATCCTGCCGCGTTCCGGCATGGGCCACAAGCACGGCATCGTGCTCGGCAACCTGGTCGGCCTGATCGATTCGGACTACCAGGGCCAGCTCATGGTCAGCACGTGGAACCGCGGCAGCACGGCATTCGTGCTCAATCCGATGGAGCGCCTTGCGCAACTCGTGATCGTGCCGGTGGTGCAAGCCGAGCTGAACATCGTCGACGATTTTGCCGAGAGCGAGCGTGGCGCGGGTGGTTTCGGCAGCACCGGGCGCCACTGACAACATCGCCCACGCATAACAAAAAGGCCCGGAGATTCCGGGCCTTTTCTTTGGTGCGACAAACTCGTCAAGCTTCCGCTTCTTCCTGGGCAGGTGCCGGCGGCGCTTCGTTCTCGGAGAATTCCAGCTTCACCGCATCCGCATCGTCCAGGTCCACGATCACCTTGCCCCCATTGGTCAACTTGCCGAACAGCAGTTCGTCGGCCAGCGCCTTGCGGATCAGGTCTTGAATCAACCGTTGCATCGGACGTGCACCCATCAGCGGGTCGAAGCCCTTCTTGGCCAGGAAGCGACGCAGCTTCTCGGTGAAGATGGCATCCACCTTCTTCTCGTGCAGTTGCTCTTCCAGCTGCATGAGGAACTTGTCGACCACGCGCATGATGATTTCCTCATCGAGCGAGCGGAAGCTGATGGTCGCATCCAGACGGTTGCGGAACTCCGGCGTGAACATGCGCTTGATGTCGGCCATCTCGTCGCCCTGTTCGCGCGTCGTGGTGAAACCGATCGTTGCCTTGTTCATCGTCTCGGCGCCCGCATTGGTCGTCATGATGATGATCACGTTGCGGAAATCCGCCTTGCGGCCGTTGTTGTCCGTCAGCGCGCCGTGGTCCATCACCTGCAACAGGATGTTGAAGATGTCCGGGTGCGCCTTCTCGATCTCGTCCAGCAGCAGCACGCAGTGCGGCTTCTTCGTCACGGCTTCCGTCAGCAGACCGCCCTGATCGAAGCCCACGTAGCCCGGAGGCGCGCCGATCAAGCGGCTCACCGCATGGCGCTCCATGTACTCCGACATGTCAAAGCGGATCAGCTCGATGCCCAGGATGAATGCGAGCTGCTTGGCAACTTCCGTCTTGCCCACGCCCGTCGGGCCGCTGAACAGGAACGAGCCAATCGGCTTGTCCGTCTTGCCCAGCCCCGCGCGCGACATTTTGATGGCCGAAGCCAGCGCGTCGATCGCCGGGTCTTGTCCGAACACGACCGACTTCAGGTCGCGCTCCAGCGTCTGCAGCTTGCTACGATCGTCCTGCGACACGCTTTGCGGCGGGACGCGGGCGATGCGCGAGACGATGTCTTCGATCTCGCCCTTGCCGATGGTCTTCTTCTGCTTCGACTTCGGCAGGATGCGTTGCGCCGCACCGGCTTCATCGATCACGTCGATTGCCTTGTCCGGCAGGTGGCGGTCGGTGATGAAGCGCGCCGACAGCTCAGCCGCCGCAGTCAATGCCGACGATGCGTACTTCACGCCATGGTGTTCTTCAAAGCGCGACTTCAGGCCACGCAAAATCTGCACGGTCTGATCAACCGTCGGCTCCACCACGTCGATCTTCTGGAAGCGGCGCGACAGCGCTGCGTCTTTCTCAAAGATGCCGCGATATTCCGTGAACGTCGTCGCACCGATGCACTTGAGTGCGCCTGAGGACAGCGCCGGCTTGAGCAGGTTGCTTGCGTCCAGCGTGCCGCCCGAAGCCGCGCCTGCGCCGATCAGCGTATGGATTTCGTCGATGAACAGGATCGCGTTCGGATTGTCCTTGAGCGACTTCAGCACGCCCTTCAGGCGTTGCTCAAAGTCACCGCGGTATTTGGTGCCGGCCAGCAGCGCGCCCATGTCGAGCGAGTAGACGACGGACTTCGCGAGGATGTCCGGCACTTCGCCCTTGGTGATGCGCCATGCCAGGCCTTCGGCGATGGCTGTCTTGCCGACACCGGCCTCGCCCACCAGCAACGGGTTGTTCTTGCGCCGACGGCACAGCACCTGCACCACGCGTTCGACTTCCTGCTCGCGACCGATCAGCGGATCGATCTTGCCGGCCTTGG
This sequence comes from Ralstonia sp. Ralssp135, assembly GCF_047304345.1. Taxonomy (NCBI): domain Bacteria; kingdom Pseudomonadati; phylum Pseudomonadota; class Betaproteobacteria; order Burkholderiales; family Burkholderiaceae; genus Ralstonia; species Ralstonia sp. Ralssp135. Next base: position 67,739 of record NZ_JBGLYZ010000018.1, on the reverse strand, counting down.
CCAGCGCGTTCAGGTTCTGGGTGAACTGCTCCAGCGGGCTTTCCTTGCCGTCGCCGCCTTCGCCTTCGGGGTTGCCTTCGCCCTGCTTGGCGGGCTCAGCCTGGTCCTTGCGGATGCCGTGGCTGATGAAGTTCACGACGTCCAGCCGGGTCACGCCCTGTTGCTGGAGGTAGTACACCGCGTGCGAATCCTTCTCGCCGAAGATGGCGACCAGCACGTTCGCGCCCGTCACTTCCTTCTTACCGTTGGATGTGGATTGCACGTGCATGATGGCGCGCTGGATCACGCGCTGGAAACCCAGCGTGGGTTGCGTGTCCACCTCGTCCGTGCCGGGCACCACAGGCGTGTTGTCGGCGATGAAGTTCTTCAGATGCGTGCGAAGGTCTTCGATGTTGGCGGCGCAGGCGCGCAGCACCTCCGCGGCCGTCGGATTGTCCAGCAGCGCAAGCAGCAGATGCTCCACCGTAATGAATTCGTGGCGAGCCTGCCGGGCTTCGACAAACGCCATGTGCAGGCTGACTTCCAGTTCTTGCGCGATCATGCTTCCTCCATCACGCACTGCAGCGGATGCCCCGCTTGCCGTGCATGGGTTGACACTAATTCCACTTTCGTCGCGGCGATATCCCGTGTGTAGATACCGCACACGCCCCTACCTTCCCGATGCACAGTCAGCATGATCTGTGTGGCGGTCTCCCGGTCTTTGCTGAAATACTGCTGAAGAATCATCACGACGAATTCCATCGGGGTGTAGTCGTCGTTGAGCAGCAGCACCTTGTACATCGCGGGCGGTTTGAGCGCTTGCTCTTTCCGCTCGAGGACGGTGCCTGCATCGTGTTGTGGAGTGGTCGCTTGCCGGATTGCCATGGTCTTATTCTAACCACTCCTTTCGAGTTCGCAATTTGGGGAAATAACACCGACTTCAAGGTCTACAAACGGTTTGGCCCGTGCCGCGTGCGTCCGTCAGCCCTCGGGCGCGAGGCGTTTTACCGCCCCTGCGTTGGCTGGAACCGGCGCAAGCTCCGCGCCTGAGATGCCAATCGTTTTCCGTACTTGGAGGCGATCGGCTGGATTTCGAGCAAAACCTCTTCAGAAACTGACCGTTTTTCGCCACAAACCCACCCTTTGTGGCCTTGACAGTCTCTTACAATCCTCGAACAATCGAATTCAGCATGTGCGCCCTACTGCCCCGCAAACCGTTGGCAGCGAGCCGCATGAATGGTGAGCCCGGGAGGCCTCACACCAGTCGACTACAGATCGACAACCGCTTCAGGCTGTGGCGTTTGCCACAAGAAGACCGATCGCTTGCGGCGCGGTTCCACCCGCGCCATTCGTCGTGCCGTGCAGGCCGGCGGCCTGGCGATGACTGCGCGGTACCGCTCTGCACTGCCCCGACAGGCATACCTCCCGGCTCGGACTTGTGTTTTAACGGAGGGGTTTTCATGGCACTCGGTACGGTCAAATGGTTTAACGACGCCAAGGGTTTCGGTTTCATCTCGCCTGACGAAGGCGGCGAAGAGCTGTTTGCGCATTTCTCGGCCATCCAAATGGCTGGCTTCAAGACGCTCAAGGAAAATCAGCGCGTCTCGTTCGAAGTGACGCAAGGCCCGAAGGGCAAGCAGGCCACCAACATCCAGGCTGCCTGATTGGCGTTGCGCGGCACCACGCCTGATGGCGACGGTGTCCAAATGCAAAAAACCCGGCGACATGCCGGGTTTTTTGTTGCCGCGGCACCAGACAATGGCGGAGATACCTCACCTCGCGCAACACGTCATTTCAGTACGTTGTGCACTACGGTAAGGATGATCCCCGTGCCATTTCAAGGAGCCCTGCGCATGAAACCCCATCTGATTCGCACCGCCGCCACGGCCACGCTGCTGATTGCCGTGCTATTTCCGGCTGCCGCCCACGCCCAGATCGGAGACCTCATCAAGGGGGCCACGCAGGGCAACAGCCAGGGCGCCACTGGCGGCCTTGGCAGCATCGGCGGCCTGGGCGGCGTGCCGTCGCTCGGGTCGTTGACGTCGGGCAGCACCGGCAATGTGGCTGGCGTGCTGGAATTCTGCATAAAGAACAACTACCTTGGCGGCGCCACCGACGCGGCCTCGGTCAAAGACAAGCTGCTCGGCAAGCTGGGCGGGGCGCCAGCGTCCACCCCGGGTTACACCGACGGCACAAAGGGCATCCTGACGAATTCGGATGGCAACAAGTTCGACCTGAGCAGCATCAAGTCGCAAATCACCCGGCAGGCGTGCGACAAGATCCTATCGCAGGGCAAATCCCTGCTTTGAGCCGCGGCGCAGGCAAGCGCGCACTACACTGCAATATCGACTGACCGTTTGCCTGTCTTCCACGCCCCGAGGGAGCCTCATGCTGGAAACCGCCGCGCTGGCCGCCGGGCTGTCCTGGACCAGCGGATTCCGCCTCTACCTGGCCGTATTTGCTGCCGGCGTGCTCGGTCGCACGGGTTGGCTGCATTTGCCGCCCGGCCTGCAGATGCTGGAATCGTGGTGGGTAATCGGCTTGGCCGGCGTGCTGGCCGTTGCGGAATTCCTCGCCGACAAGATTCCCGGTTTCGATTCCGTGTGGGATGGCATCCAGACCTTCATCCGCGTGCCTGCGGGCGCGATTCTGGCTGCGGCCGCATTCGGGCAGCTCGATCCGCAATGGATGGTGGCTGCAGGACTGATTGGCGGGACGCTGGCCGGCACGGCACATGCCACCAAGGCCGGCACGCGCGCGCTGATCAATACGTCGCCGGAACCGTTCTCGAACTGGGTGGCGTCGTTCAGTGAAGACTTGGCCGCCAGCGGTGGTTTGCTGATGGCATTTTTCCTGCCGGTTGCGTTCTTGGTGGTGCTGGGGCTGCTGCTGTTGGTATCGGTGTGGCTACTGCCCAAGCTGTGGCGCGGCGTGCGGCGCCTGCGGAATGCCCTGCGCGGGCGTTCGTCTGAACCGCCGCCGGCCGGTACCACCCGGCTGCCGCGCTAAGGCGCTACCCAAAGGCGCGCAGCAGCCCAAACAGCGTCAGGGCCAGCGCGCAGGCCCACCCGGAAAACAGCACGCGCCAGACCTTGTTGCGCGGAACAAACCCCACACCCCTCACCAGCCCCGCGCTCATCGCCCAGAACAGCAGCACGGCCAGACCATGGTCGGCATGCCCGTCACGATTGGCGAGGATGTACGGATACACCGTGCCCACCGCCATCACGAGCAACCCGGCTGCCAGGCTGGCGGCGTGGATGCGCGGCTTGTCGGTGGCGTTCACGTTTGCTGTGCTCATTCGCGCTCTGGGTTCGGACTGTTCGCGTTGGCGGCGCGGTCGTCGCTCACCTCACCCCACATTGCGTTGAGCACCGCCAGCAGCACAGCAAAGCCGACACCCAGGACCCAACTGAAGTACCACATGGATTTGCTCTCCTGTGCCGTGGTTAGTAAGTCGAGTGTTCGTTGGCGCGGATGTGCTCGACCGTCACCTTGCCGCGCATCACGCGGTAGCACCAGCTTGTGTAGGCGATGATGATGGGCGTGAAGATGATCGCCGCCCAGAACATCAGGCCAAGCGTGAAGTGGCTGGAAACGCTGTCCCACACCGTGAGGCTGGCGCCGGGCATGCTGGACGAAGGCAGCACGAACGGGAACATCGAAGCCCCGGCCGTCGTGATGATGCCCGCCAGCCCCAGCGACGACAGCACGAACGCGGTAAGCGTGCGCCCCGCCCGCGACAGCACCACGGCCAGTAGCGGGCCAATCACGCCAATTGCCGGCAGCGCCCACAGCAACGGCTGCGCCTGATAATTGCGCCACCATGCATCCGCCGTACGTGCCACGGACTTGGCCATTGGGTTGGCAAGTCCGGCGGGGTCGATGGCCGATGTGATGACGTAGCCTTCGATGCTGCCCGCATGCAACCACACACCGGCCGCAATAAACGCCACCACCGCGACGATGGCCGCGCCAGTGGCAGCATTGGTGGCGCGCTCCTGGACAGCGCCCTCCGTCCGGTGGGCTAGGTAGATGCCGCCATGCATGGTGATCATCGCGCTCGATACCACGCCCGTCAGGATGGCAAACGGATTCAGCAGTTGCCAGAACGTGCCGGTGTACGTCACCACCATGAAGTTGTCGAAGTGGAACGGCACGCCCTGCAGCAGGTTGCCGAACGCCACGCCAAAGATGAGCGGCGGCACCGCGCCCCCGATGAAGAGGCCCACGTCCCACACGTTGCGCCACGTGGCGTTCTGGATCTTGCTCCGGTAGTCAAACCCGACCGGCCGGAAAAACAGCGCCCACAGCACGGCCAGCATCGCCCAGTAGAACCCGCTGAACGCGGTGGCATACACCAGCGGCCACGCGGCAAAGATGGCGCCGCCGCCTGTGATGAACCAGACCTGATTGCCGTCCCAGTGCGGGCCGATGGTATTGATCATCACGCGGCGCTCGTCGTCGGTCTTGCCGACAAAGGGCAGCAGCGTGCCGACGCCCATATCGTGTCCGTCCATGATGGCAAAGCCGATCAGCAATACGCCGATGAGCAGCCACCAGATGACCTTGAGGGTTGGGTAGTCGAACATGGCGTTCTCCTCAAGCGTGGGCGGCTTCGAAATCGTAGCGGCCAGTGCCGAGGCTGCCCGGCCCCTGACGCGCGAAGCGGATCATCAGGTACATCTCAACGATCAGCAGCAGCGTGTAGAAACCGATGAAGCCCGCCAGCGACCCATACAGGCTGGCCTCACCCAACGTCGACACACTCAGATGCGTCGGCAGCACGCCATAGATGGTCCACGGCTGACGGCCGTACTCCGCCACCACCCAACCCAGCTCGATGGCGATCCAAGGTGCGGGCAGCATCCACAGCGCACAGCGCAGCAGCCATGCCGGTGCCTTGCGCTGCGGCCGCAACGTGCTCCAGAACGACAGGCCAAACAGCGCCAACATCAGGAAGCCCAGCCCGACCATCACGCGAAAACCCCAGAACATCGGCCACACGCGCGGCACGGTATCGTCGACAGCCTTGTCGATCATCTCGGGCGTGGCTTGCCGCACGTCGGTCACGTACTTCTTGAGCAGCAGGCCAAAACCCAGGTCTTGCTGATGGATCTGCAGGGTCTGGAGCGCCGCCGCATCGCCGGGGTGCTGGCGCACCGTTTCCAGCGCGGCCACAGCCTCGATACCGCTCATGATTCGGCCGCGATTGCGCGCCTTGATCTCATGGATGCCCGGAATCTGCTTGGACACCGAGCGCGTGCCGATCAGCCCCATCACCCACGGAATCTCGACCGCCCAGTCGTTCTTCTGCTCGCGCTGGTTGATCGACGCAATCACGTTGAAGCTGGCCGGCGCGGGCTCGGTCTCCCACATGGCCTCGATGGCGGCCATCTTGGTTTGCTGCGCTTCGCCTACGGTGTAGCCGGACTCGTCGCCCAGCACGATCACGGAGCACACGCTGGCCAGGCCGAACGCAGCCGCCACGCGAAAGCTGCGCCGCGCGAATTCCACATCGCGGCCGCGCAGCAAGTACCAGCTCGAAATCGACAGCACGAACATCGCGCCCGTTACGTAACCCGCCGACACGGTATGCACGAACTTGGCCTGCGCGATGGGGTTGAAGACCACGGCCCAGAAGTCGTGCATCTCCATGCGCATGGTCTGCCAGTTGAATTCGGCGCCGACCGGGTTCTGCATCCAGCCGTTGGCGATGAGAATCCAGAGCGCGGAAAGATTGGTGCCGATCGCCATCAGCGTCGTTACCAACAAGTGCTGCGTCTTGGAAAGGCGATCCCACCCAAAGAAGAACAGGCCGATAAAGGTGGATTCCAGAAAGAACGCCATCAGCCCTTCAATAGCCAGCGGTGCGCCAAAGACATCGCCCACGTAGTGCGAGTAGTACGCCCAGTTGGTGCCGAACTGGAACTCGAGCGTGATGCCCGTCGTCACGCCCAGCGCAAAGTTGATGCCGAACAGCTTGCCCCAGAAGCGCGTCATGTCTTTCCAGATGACCTTGTTGGTCATCACGTAGACGCTCTCCATGATGACCAGCAGCCAGACCATGCCCAGCGTGAGCGGCACGAACAGGAAGTGGTACATCGCCGTGGCTGCGAACTGCAGCCGGGACAGATCGACGAGATGTTCGGAAATCACGGTTGTCCTCCCTGCACTGCTGACGGTGTCACGATCAGGCGATCAGCGGCCCGCTCGGCATCGACCGGCACCCGGTGGTCTCGCACAAACACCCACCACAGCGCGCTCAGCGCCACCAGCTTGATGGCGACGACGATGAGCAGATGGCGGAGGAGTCGGCGGTCGTTGGGGTTCACGGGCGGACGAGACTTGGCGCGCGTCGATGCCATCGGCGGGGTTCCGCCAGTGGCAAAGAAAGTCACATGTGATCCAGTCTAGTCATGGATGGAAGAAGTGACAAACCGTTGCTGTTGTTTCTTGACGGTCATCAAGCGCCGCCGGCAAGCCAAAACCGTAAAGATTCGTGGACCCGGCTCGGCTGGACCCCCGCGCAGCCGCCTCACCACAAGGTTTGGTGCCAGTCGTCAGCAAATTCTGATTTATAGTTTCGCCCCTGCTCAGACGAAGCGGCCATCAGTACACTCTGCGCCGTCGCTTTCAGTGCCATGGAGAAAGCGATCGAGGTGTGGAAACCTTGGGTATAGCGGGCAAGCGCCGAGCATAGGTGCTTGTCCTCAAACACTATGGCTTGGCTTCGTCTCCCTCCTGGGGCGAGCCAGGCTTGAACGGCTTCGGCCGTGCCGATCGCTATACCTCGGTTTTCCACCTTGCCTGTGCTCGCCCACCCCTCCTCCACGGGTTGGGCGCGGTTCCGTTCATCAGATGAAGAGGAATGCCGTGACCCGCTCGATCTCCCAATCCGCCGATTCCCCGGCGGGCGATTCGCTCACCGAATATCAGAAAGGTGTTGGCGCTGCGCGTGATTTTTTGCGTGCCCTGTCCGCGCGCGCCGCAGGCATCAAACATGCCGCAACGAGCACGACCGACTCCTCAGAACATCCCGAACAACCCAGCTGATCGATGGGCGAGGCCCAGCGCATGGGCCGCGACGCCCTTGTTGCAGCATCGGCGTTGGGGCTTGTTGGGGCTCGCCCGCCCTTTTGAGAGTACGGACCGGTCAAGTCTGCGAGCATCTGCAGACGGCCGGTTGCGGCTTGAAATAAAAAAAACCCCGGTCAGCCGAAGCTGCCGGGGGTTTTTCATATCCATCGCGGCCGGAGCCGCGAGCGACATGCGGGGGGGGCATTCTCGCTAAATCACCCGTCAACCTCCGCCCTGTCTACCATCGAGAATTTCGCCAGTGAAATCGCTCTCACAATCACCTTCACTCGGCTCTCGATGGTCACGGTAGAAAGATCAGTTCCGGTTCTCGTAGTCGTCGTGACGTGCTCTTTTTGATGCGGCTGCCCAATCCCGGGGGCCAAGGACAGCTGAGCTACCGCCCAAGATCCTTCGCCGACACGCCCGCAATGCCCCAGTTCTCCTTTGGCACATCGTGAATCCATACGCGGACGTTCTCCTTCGGAGCACCGGTCGCCTCGACAAGGGCGGCCGTGACCTTGTCGATCACGGCGCGCTTCTGTTCGGTCGTGCGACCTTCGATCATGTAGATCTGCGCAAAAGGCATAGCTTTCCTCCTTGGTATTTGCAATGGCCGGCGATACTCAGGCCGCCTGCGCTGCCAGGATGCCGCGCTGACGAGCCATGGTGAGTGCCGTGTCCTCGATCATGTCTTCCTGACCGCCCACCATGCCGCGCCGGCCCAGTTCGACCAGCAGATCACGGGCCGGTACGCCGTACTTCTTTTCTGCACGTTTGGCGAACAGCAGGAAGCTGCCGTACACACCGGCATAGCCCAGCGTGAGCGCGTCGCGGTCGATGCGGATGGGGAAATCCATGATGGGCACCACAAGGTCTTCAGCCACGTCCTGAATCTTCCAAACATCCACGCCGGTCTTGATGCCCATGCGGTCGCACACCGCCACCAGCACCTCCATTGGCGTATTGCCCGCACCGGCTCCCAGCCCCGCTGCAGCCGCATCGATGCGCGTGGCACCACATTCGATCGCGGTAATGGAGTTGGCGATGCCCATGGCCAGGTTGTGGTGGCCATGAAAACCCAGTTCGGTCTCAGGCTTGAGCGCGTCGCGCACGGCAGCAAGGCGCGCCTTCACGTCATCGGGCAGCATGTAGCCCGCTGAGTCGGTGATGTAGATGCAGTTGGCGCCGTAGCTCTCCATCAGCTTGGCTTGCTTGACCAAGCCTTCGGGGCTGTTCATATGCGCCATCATCAGAAAACCGACGGTGTCCATGTCGAGCTTGCGCGCGTAGCTGATGTGCTGCTCCGAGACATCGGCCTCGGTGCAGTGCGTGGCCACGCGAATCGTATGCACGCCAAGCTCACGCGCCATCTTGAGATGGTCAACCGTGCCAATACCGGGCAGCAGCAGTGCCGACACCTTGGCTTGCTTCATGAGCGGGATGACGGCACCGAGGTATTCCTCGTCGCTGTGCGCGGGAAAACCGTAGTTGAGCGATGAGCCGCCCAGGCCGTCGCCATGGGTGACTTCAATCAGTGGAACGCCGGCGGCGTCCAGCCCCTGCGCAATGGAGCGCATCTGCTCAAGCGTCATCAGGTGGCGCTTGGGGTGCATGCCGTCGCGCAACGTCATGTCGTGAACGGTAATGCTCTTGCCTTGCAGCGTAGTCATGTGAGGCTCCTCGTCAGGCGGTTTCAGTGGCGGGGGCGGCCGAGGTGGCGCGCAGGGTCAGTTCACCCTTGAGGATTTCCTCGGCGAACATCTCGGCAGTGCGCGCGGCGGCGGCGGTCATGATGTCGAGGTTGCCGGCGTACTTGGGCAGGTAATCGCCCAGGCCCTCGACCTCCAGGAACACGCTCACGCGGTTGCCGTCGAACACCGGGCCGTTGACGAGCTTGTAGCCGGGCACGTACTTCTGCACCTCTTTGATCATCGCGTGGATCGACGCGGTGATGGCCGCCTGATCCGGCTCAGTTTCCGTCAGGCAATGCACGGTATCGCGCATGATCAGCGGTGGCTCGGCGGGGTTGATGACGATGATGGCCTTGCCCTTCTTCGCTCCACCCACACGCTCGACCGCACCGGCCGTGGTGCGCGTGAATTCGTCGATGTTCTTGCGGGTGCCCGGCCCCACCGACCGGCTCGACACCGTGGCAACGATCTCGCCATACGCCACGGGTTGCACGCGGCTGACTGCCGCCACCATCGGGATGGTGGCCTGCCCGCCGCAGGTCACCATGTTGACGTTCATCTCGGCGCGGCCGAGGTGCTCTTTCAGGTTGACCGGCGGCACGCAATACGGGCCGATGGCCGCAGGTGTGAGGTCAATCATCAACACGCCCAGCGCATTGAGCTTGCGGGAGTTCTCCGCATGCACATAGGCGCTGGTGGCGTCGAAGGCAATCTGCACGCCGTCGGCCAGCACGTGCGGAAGCAGGCCGTCGACACCGTCTGCCGTGGTCTTGATGCCCATCTCGCGGGCACGCTTGAGCCCGTCGGATTCCGGGTCGATGCCCACCATCCACACCGGTTCCAGCACGGGGCTGCGTTGCAGTTTGGCCAGCAGATCGGTGCCGATGTTGCCGGGGCCGATCAGGGCGCATTTGATCTTTTGAGTCATGGTCGCGGTCTCCAATACGCAATGTTCAACTTGGCATTCAATTCACGAAGCGCATCGACACGTTGCCCAGATCCTGGAAACGCACGCATACGCTGTCGCCTGCTGCCACCGCAATCGCCTCGGTCACGCCGCCGGTCATGATGAAGGTGCCAGCCGGGATCTCCTGGCCTCGTGCGCCGAGGTGGTTGGCCATCATGGCCACGGCCGCCGCCGGGTGGCCAAGCACGGCAGCGCCCGCCGCCATAGCGACAGCGCGGCCATTCTTTTCCAGCACCACGCCCAGTGTGCGCAGGTCCAGCTCCTCCAGATTGCGGGAACGGCCACCGACCACGAAGCGCGCGGCCGACGTGTTATCGGCAATCACGCTCTTGAGGTCGAACTTGAAATCGCGGTAGCGGCTGTCAATGATCTCGACCGCCGGGATCACGAAATCAATGGCCGCCAGCACATTGCCGACATGGCAGCCCGGACCACGCAGCGCAGCCTTGGTGACGATGCAGATCTCGGCTTCCACCTTGGGGTGGATCAGCTCCGACATGCGAATTTCACTGCCCTCCGCACGGGCCATGTCCTCGCTCACGAAGCCGAAGACCGGCGTTTCAACGCCCATTTGCTTCATCTTCGCGAAGGAGGTCAGCCCCGCCTTCAAGCCGACGATCTTCAGCCCGCGCGCTTCCTTGCGCCGACGGATCTCGTCCTGGATGTCGTAGGCATCGGCCCAGTCCATGTCGGGGTATTCGTCGGTGATCTTGGTGATGTCGCGTACGTGCAGCTGCGCGGATTCCACATGCGCAGCCAGCGCTTCAATGGTTTGGCGATTCAATGCCATGGTGTGTTTCTCCTCGATGCTCTGTTGGGTGTCAGATGAAGCGCACCGAGGTGCTACCGAGGCCGCCGACGCTGCAGTGAAGGCTGTCACCCGGCTTGACCGGCACGAGCGGCGATTGCGAACCCGACAGGATCACATCGCCGGCCTTGAGCGCGATGCCAAGCCGCCCCAGCGTATTCGCCAGCCACGCCACAGCGTTCACCGGCGAGCCCTGGACAGAGGCGCCGCACGAGGTGCTTACGATCTCGCCGTTCTTCTCCAGCACCATGCCGGCCAGCGCCAGATCAAGATCGCGCGGGCTGCGGCGTGTGCCGCCTAGCGTGAAGACACCGCACGAGGCGTTGTCGGCCACGGTGTCCTGGATCTTGATCTTCCAGTCGCGGATGCGCGAATCGACAATCTCGAAACATGGCATCACGCAGTCGGTTGCGCGCAGCACGTCGGCCGCCGTCACGCCGGGGCCGCACAGGTCGCGCGAGAGCACGAAGGCCACTTCGGCCTCGGCCTTCGGCGCGATCATCTTGCCGGTGTCGACCGGCTCGCCCTCGTTGAAAACCATGCCCGAGAGCAGATGGCCGAAGTCGGGCTGGTTCACGCCAAGCATGTCCATCACGATCTGGCTTGTTACGCCGATCTTCTTGCCGATCACGGTTTCGCCGGCTTCGATGCGGCGGCTGATCATGCGCAGCTGGATCTGGTAGGCGTCGTCGATGGTGATGCCGGATTCGCGGTCGGTCAGCGGCTCCACCGGTGTGCGCGAGCGCAGCGATTCGTAGAGCGCGTCGCCGTAGTGTTGGATCTTGAGGGCGTCCATATGAAGGTCTGCGTAAGAGAGTGGTTCAGGCGACTGCGCCGGCATCGGCTTCGGCCAGGAAGTTGTTCACGAGCTGGGCAAAACGGGCGCTGTGTTCGATCTGTGTCCAATGCCCGCAGTGGCCGAAGACGTGCAGCTGGCTATTGGGAATCCAGTCAGCCAGCATGAGCGAGTTCGATACCGGGATCACCTGATCCTCCCGCCCGTGCAACACCAGTGTTTCGTGCGGCAGCGCGCGGATGTCGGCTTCGGCGCTCGCCATGGCATCCACCCAGCGCTGCCTGGGTGCGGGGAACATGGCGGCATAGGACTCCTGCACACCCGGCACGATGGTGGCCTCGTAGCGCAGTTGCGCCAGTTCGTCGGTCACACGGCCGCGGTCGTAGGCAAACACGTCGAGCAGACCGCGCATGGCCGCCAGCGACGGTGTGTAGCCCCACACCGCATCCAGCGCCGGCGTGATGGCAAACGGCACGCCGACCGCGCCCATCAGCACCAGCCGCCGCACCCGCTCGGGCGCCCGGATCGCCAGCGCCAGTGACAGCCCGCCGCCAAAGGAATTGCCGACCAGATCGACCTGCGGCAAGCCAAGGGCATCCAGCAGGTCGATGGCTTGCTGAACCCAAACGTCCATGTTGTAGACCTGCCCCGCGGGCCGGTCGCTCAGGCCGAAGCCCAGCATGTCGGGCGCAATCACGCGGCGCTGCCGGGCCAGCGCAGGCATGACCGGCCGCCAGTTGACCCATGCGCTCACACCCGGGCCTGACCCGTGTATGAGCAGCACCGGTGCGCCCTGCCCGACATCGTGAACGTAGGTCTGTACCGCACCGGTGAGGACATAGCGGGCATCCGCGCCTTCAAGGTTGATCGTGCTCATAGTTTCACCATCACGTTGCGCAGCTCGGTATAGAACTCCAGCGAATGCACGCCGCCTTCGCGGCCGATGCCGGATGCCTTCGCGCCGCCGAATGCCGTGCGCAGGTCGCGCAGGAACCAGCTGTTGATCCAGCACAGCCCCACCTCAACGGCGCGCGCCATGCGGTGCGCCGTGCCCAGGTTTTGCGTCCACACCGTGGTGGCCAGGCCGTAGTCCGTGGCGTTCGCAAGCGCGATGGCTTCTTCCTCGGTGTCGAACGGGGCAATGTGGCAGCAGGGGCCGAAGATTTCTTCGCGAATGACGCGGGCGCTCTCGGGCAAGCCGGTCCAGATGGTCGGCTGCACCCAATGGCCCTCGGCCAGCGCGGCAGGCATGTCGGGGGCACCGCCGCCGGTGACCACCGTGGCGCCCTCGGCCCGGGCCAGCTCGTAGTAGGACATGACCTTTGCCTTGTGCTCGGCAGAGATCAACGGGCCCAGACCCACCCCCGGCTCTCCCGATGGCCCGATCTTCAACGCCTCAGCCTTCTCCTTGAGTGCTTGCACAAACTTGTCGAAGATCGGCCGTTGCACATAGACGCGCTCGGTGCCCAGGCAGACCTGCCCGCAGTTCTCGAACGCACTGCGCGTAATGCCAGCGACGGCCTTGTCGAAGTCGGCATCGGCAAACACGATGCCCGCGTTTTTGCCGCCCAGCTCGAAACTCACCGGCCGCACTCCCTTGGCGGCTGCCGCCATGATGGCCTCGCCCGTGCGCGTCTCACCTGTGAAGGTGATACCGTTGACGCCGGGATGTCGCGTGAGGAACTCGCCCGCAGAGCCCGGCCCGAAGCCATGCACGACGTTGTAGACACCCTTGGGAATGCCCACATGCGACATCACCTCGCCCAGCAGCGTGGCTGTGGCCGGTGTCTCTTCCGACGGTTTGACGATGACGGTGTTGCCGCAGGCCAGCGCCGGGCCGACCTTCCACGTCATCAGCAGCAACGGCAGGTTCCACGGGCACACCACCGCCACGACGCCCAGCGGCGAGCGCAGCGCGTAGCTGACGGCAGTACCGCCATCGGGCGTGGCCATCTCGAAACTCTCTGTAGGCACGTTCTTCACGATGTCGGCAAACACCTTGAAGTTGGCCGCGCCGCGCGGGATGTCGATGTGTGCCGCCAGGCTGCGTGGCTTGCCGGTATCGGCCAGCTCGGCTTCAAGAAAATCGTCGAAACGCCGGTTGATCTCGTCCGCCACCGCGTGCAGCAACTCGACGCGCTTGACCACGGTCATGCGGCCCCAGTCGCCATGCAGGGCAGCCTGTGCGGCGGCCACGGCGGCATCCACCTCGGCCTGCCCCGCCTCGTGAACCAGACCGATCACACGGTTGTCCACCGGCGCACGGTTCTCGAACGTCTTGCTGGTGGCGACAAATTCGCCATTGATGAAATTGAGGAATTGCTTCACGGTTGGATTCCCGAAACAAACGGTTCTTCTTTTGGTTGAGGAGAGCTCTTCATGACAGGCCGATCGCGTGCAGCCCTGCGCGGGCACACGCCTCATCCTGCTCAGCCGAGCCGCCAGACACGCCAATGCCACCGATGCGCTCGCCCGCCTCGATGATCGGCAGGCCACCGCCAAAGATCACAAGGCGCGGGCGCTCGGCCAGCCCCAGGCGCAGCATTTCATCGCCGGCCAGCAAGTCACCCCACTGCGCGGTGGGAAAACCAAAGCTGGCCGCCGTATAGGCCTTGTCGATGGCAATGTCGATCGAGTGCAGAAACGCGCCCGACATGCGCGCAAAAGCCACGAGCGTGCCGCCGCCATCGACCACGGCCACGTTGATGCGCAGGCCCTGCGCCTGCGCCGACTCCACCGCCGCCGCAACGGCAGCCTGGGCCGCGGGGAGCGTGATCTGGCTGCGTACCTCGCTGAGGAAGGTGGCGTCGTGTGCAGTACGTGTGGACATGGCAAGACGGGACGTGGAAATGGCGGTTCAGGCGGCTCGGCAAACAGGCTCGGACAGATCAGGTGTAGACATCGGTGAACGACGGCACCGCTTCACCCGTGTGGTAGAAGATGCCGGTCCACAGCTTGTCTTCGCTCCACGTGGTGACGGGACGGTCTGGCTGCGCGAGGTAGCCCAGTCCAGCGAACGTCTCGTTGCGGTTGCCGCTGGGGTCGAAGAAATAGATCGTCTCCCCGCGCGTGATGCCATGACGCGTAGGTGCCACGTCGATCTTGGTCTGGTTCTTGGCCATGACGTCTGCAGCCTTGAGCACGTCGTGCCATGAATCCAGGAAGAAGGCGATGTGGTGCAGGCCACAGCGCGGACCACCGACGAACGCGATGTCGTGCGGCGTGGTGCTGCGGGCCAGCCATGCGGCAGCCTGTACGGCGCCGCCCGGGCCGACGACGACCTGCTCCGTCAGGAAGAAGCCCAGCACCTCCTGCATAAACCGCGTGTTTTCGGCAACCGTGTTGATGCCAGCTTCCGGATTCAGCTCGCACATCAGCAGGGCATGATCCAGCCAGTGCACGCCCGCGCCCTTGAGGTTGTCGGGCCACGGGTCGGGGTTGAGACTGCCCACCTCGGTGCCGACCACCTCCTTCATCGCATAGAGCCGCATCTCGTGGCCGCTCGGCAGATTGAACTGCAGCATGCGGCCGGTGGCCGGCAGCGAGCCCTCTGGCAGCATCACCGTCTTGAGGCCCCACGCTTCAATCTTCGCCTGCAGTTCGTCGAGGTCGGCGTCCTTCTCTACCTTGTAGGCGAGATGGTTGAGGCCTGCCTGGTCCGACGGCGTGAGGATGAGCGAGTATTTGTCCCACTCGTCCCAGCACTTGAAGTAGACGTTGCCGGCGTTGTCCTGCATCGTCACCTTCAGGCCGAGCACGTTTTCGTAGTGCCGAACGGCGGCGGCCATGTCCATCACCTTTAGGCTGGCATGCCCGATTCGTAGAACACCCATGCTTGTCTCCTGGTTGATCAAACTCACTGCGGTTTTTTGTCGGACTGCGCCCCCGCAGATGCGGCGAAGCCTCTGGAAAACGGTTTTTCAAATCTGCCCAGTACAGCCAGCCGGACGGCGGTCAGCGGTGCTTCACGGCACGCCAACGTCACGCCCTGCGCTTCTTCGTCTGCGCTGACGTGGGCACGGCTGAGCGGCCCCAGGCGCACGGTGCTGCCTTCAAGCACGCGCACCTTGCACACCCCGCAGCCGCCATTGACACAGCCCACGGGAATGCCCTTGCGCCCGAGGCGCAACATGCCCGTCAGCAAGCTCTCGGTGGTGGCGCATGGGTAGTGCTCCTGGGTCTGTTCCACGCACACATCCACCTTGGGTCGGGTATCCAGCATTGCGTGGCCCTCCTTTCAAACCCGCTTGAACAGCGGGCTGCGCTGCGCGTTGGCATCGGCAGCCGAGAGGAACTTCTCGGTGTAGATGTCATCCTCGAAAAGCCGGCCCTGCATGAGCGCGCCGATGGCAGCCTCCACCATCGGCGGCGGCCCGCACAGATACGCCTTGTGCCCCGAGAACTGCCCGCTGAAATGCACTTTGGCAGCGTCGTGGGCAAAGCCGCGCGCACCGTCCCAGGCGCTCCCCTCGGCTTCGTTCGACAGCACCGGCACGTAGTGGAAGTTCGGGTGGCGATTGGCCAGGGCAACAAACTCCTCGTGGCCGTACAGCTCTTCACGACTGCGTTGTCCATTGACCAGCGTGATGGGCAACGTGCAGCCCTGTTCCAGCAGATCAAGGATCATCGACCGCGGGCTGGACAGACCCGAACCACCTGCGACGAACAGCATCGGCTTGGCCGCTGACTGCCGCACGAAGAACCGGCCGTACGGGCCCGTCACGTGCAGCGTGTCGCCCGCACCAACTTGCTCGTGCAGCACGCCGGTTCCGGCGCCGCCTGGGACGCGGCGCACCTGCAACTCGATCTCGCCCGTGCTTGCCACATTGCTGGGCGAATTGGCGATCGAGAAGGCACGCCGTTGACCGAGCCCTGGAATCTCCACCATCACGTACTGGCCAGCCTGGAAGTCGATCGGCTGGTCGAGCTTCAGGCGCAGCCCCTTGATGGTGGGCGTGAGGGCTTCAACGCGCGTGACCGTCGCAACAAAATCCCGCACGGGAATGACACGCGCGTCCGGCTCGTCGTCTACATCGGCTTCGATGCAGACGTCGCTCAGCGCGGTGGCGCAACACGCCAGCGTCTTCCCTTCTTCACGCTCGATGTCCATGAGCGCGAAGGGATTGGCTGGGCCGTGGTCCACCTCGCCGTGCGTGACCTGCACCTTGCACGTACCGCACAGTCCGTGGCCGCACGCATGCGGGATGTACACCCCCGAGCGCAACGCGGCGTCGAGCAGGGTCTGGCCCTCGGCCACGTCCAGCGTGGCGCCAATGGGCTCGATGGTGAGTTGATTACACATGGCTTAACTGCAGGAACCGTTGATGCCGGTGAGGCCCGGCGTACGAAAACGGATCACGTCCTTGTGGCCCAGACCGTTCTCGGCCAACGACTTGGCCGCATCGGGCGTCCAGGGCTGGCCGGACTTGAACCACTGGGCTGCGCTCCAGTCGATGCGCGCAAAGTCCGGATGCTCGGCGTAGATGCCTGGCAGCACCTGGCTCATCAGCGCACCGAACGGCATGTCGGGCGGCAGCGGCAGGCAGAGCGGCGCGCTGAACATCAGGTGGTCTTCCCACCCGATGTAGAGCAGCGGCGCAGGAAAGTTCTCGCGCACGTCCTTCATCGGAAACTTGTAGGGCGCGGCTTTCGGATTGGTCACGACGCTCATGCTGTTTCTCCCGTCCAGGCGGCGAAGTTCTTCTGGTCTTCCGAGCCTTCGAAGTCGAAGTTGTCACGTCCGACGTTCATCTCGTAGTACTTGAGCACCGCCATCAACGGGTCGAACCCTTCGGCGGTCGGGTCCGTGCCCTCGGGGAAGCAATGACCCTGGTAGACCTGGTGCACAGGCAGCCAGCTCTGCACATACTTCTCGGGTTCGTCGTCGAAGATGTGTTTGCAGTGGTCCGAGCAGAAGTGATACTTGTTGCCGAAGTAGTCGCTCTCGCGATAGGCGATCTTGGTGGCGTCGCCCGGCTCGGTGAAGAACATCGGCACCTGGCAGGTCGTGCACAGCATCGGCAGCGTCTTGTTGTAGAAGCGCCGTCCTTCCTCGGCCCGCTCGCGCCAGAATTCAAAGCGCGGGCGATAGAGCTTGTCGAAGGAGTCCGGATACTTCTGCGCGAGCCACTGCATCTCGTCCTCGTTCGGAATCCACGTGTGGAACGGTGCGGCCGCGCCGTAGTTGTAGAACGTGGCCCACGCCTGGTGGCTGATGTGGTCCTTGCCTTCGCACGCGTCCTTCCAGCCCGCCGGCTCGCGGATGCCATAGCGCGCCAGGTCCTTGAAGAGCGCGCCGCCGTTGCCCTCGGCGTACATCTCCCAGGCCTCCTTCCAGCTCATCACGCGCTTGGGCAGCATGTAGTCCTGCATCATCGCGACGATGGTCAGCAGCCGGTAGCCGCGCCAGAACCACTTGTCGATCCAGCGCTGAACGATGGGCACGTTGTCGGGATCCTGCTCCAGCATGAACTTGATGCATTCGATGCCCAGCGTCATGTGGCGCGACTCATCGGACTGCGCAGAGAAGCCGAAGGTGACGGTGCTCATGTCGCCGTTGTGCGCGGCGCCGGACATGAACGGCACGAACAACAGGTTGGTCAGCACGTATTCGAATGAGAAGCTGACCGCTGTCAGGAACTCGAACGGACCGGCCGTGCATGCGTCTTCGAAGAACGACTTCGGCACCGACAGGTACCAGACACGGTCGAACCAGTGGTTCGGGCTGTGCATGCCGTTGAAGTACTTGTTGTAGTGCGAGATCGCATGCGTCTCGGTCTGGTAGTGGCGCAGTTCGTCGATGGACTGCATCTGCGCAGCCACGCGCGCACCTTCGCCCGTGAACTGACGGCCCACGTGGGCAAACCCACGGTGCGCGTTGTATTCCAGTGGCGTGACGCCCTGGATGAACAGCTTGAGCGCATTGACGTAGCGCGCATCGCTGATGCCGAGCTGACCGTTGTTCTGCGCAAAAGCCTCAATCACGGCGTAGAGCTTCTTCTCCTTCTCGCCCTGATACTTCCAGTACGCATCCATGGTCAGGCGGAACGGGTCTTGCCACTTGTCCCAGTCGTGGATCTTGATCCCTTCGTAGGTGTCGTACGGAAAGACCTTGTCCATCGGCTGATAGGTGGTTTCCCAACCGAGGCCGCGCGTCATGGCGGCGTAACGCTCTTTCAGGCCAAGCTTCTTCTTGGCAACACGGGTGTCCATCGGGTGTCTCCTCTCGTATGTGTAGGTGTGCGAGGTCTTGCGTGTTCAGTGCTGCCAGCTCAGCGTCAACTGATCGTCGTCTTCGTCGATGTGGCCCGAGAGCGTGACGAGGTTGACGTGCAGTTGCTGAAGGTCGAAGGGCCGGCCTGTCTGCTCTTCGATGGTTTCGCGGCGGATGGTCAGGCGCCCTGGGGCGTCGATCTTGACCAGGCCAGTCGGGTAGGTGACGACGGCCTCCGGGTTGTCGGTCACGATGGCCTCGATCACAGGGCGCGACTCCTCGTTGGCCTGGAAAGCAATAAAGACTTGAGACATGGGTTTCCTCTGCAAGCAATCGGAAGACGTGGAGTTCAGAGCGACAGGCCAAGCTTGGCCGCACGAGCGTCAAGCGCGGCACGCACTTCGCCCAGTGCCGCAGCGCCGTGCTCTCCCAACGCCATCTCGGCCACGGGTGCCAGAGCGGCCTGAGCACGGTCGGCCCACTGCGCGAACCATTGCGAGAGCAAAGCGCGGTTGCCAGCGGCTTCGGGCTCCGGTGCGCTCGCCATGGTCTTGATGACCGCGTCGATCCAGCGCGCGGTTTCGTCGTGCCACTCGGGCATGAAGCTGGTCAGGATGGCCACGGCCGTACCGCCTTGCAGCGCGAGGTGGTCATCGACAAAGTGCCCATAGATGAGCGGATACAACAGGCCGTCCAGTGCAAGGTTCTGGGCCATGAACAGCTCGACCGGGTCCTGCACCACGAAGCTGTCTTCCACGTAGCGGCGCAAGCCTTGCCAACGGGGGTCTTCCAGCCAGGCCCGCTTGCCGGCATCGAGCACGGCAGGCTCGTCCAGTGCCAGGGCCAGACGGGTAATCAGCTGTGCAATCCCGAGATCGTCCATGGCGTGGAACATCGCGGGCGCGGTGAAGGCCGTGCCGTAGCCATACGCGCAGATCGACGCGTTATTCATGTTGGCGCCCCACGCCACGTGGCGCAGCGGCAGCAGCACCTGCAGCGCGCGGTCGCGCAGCGCATCACCCATCGCAGATGCCAGCCCGCGCGATTCGACAAACTGGAAGTTCGCTTCCACCGCTTCCTGTTGACGCGCGCGGGTCATGGTCCAGGTGGCGTAATAGAACTGGCGCGGATCTTTGAGCGCCTGCCAGTCAGCCAAGTGAATGCGGCTGCGGCTCGGGTCGTACAACTCGTGCGCTGGGTCCCACGTCGGACGGTAGTGAAAGTTCGCCATGGACTGCGCGCCGTAAGTCGCTTCCTGGTAGCGCGTGGCTGCCTTGCCTTCGCCGATGAGGCGGGCAACGTGGGCGAACGTCTGCCGCAGCGGCGTGATTTCGCGGGCCTGCAAGTCGATGTTCATGCGGGTTGTCTCCTGGGTGTTTTATGGGGTGTGGCGGTGGACGGTCTACGCCGTCTCAGGAATCCAGCCTCGTCACCTGGTGGCGCTGACAGAACGCGGTGAAGGCCGGCTCCGGCAGCAGCAAGTCGACACTCAGCTCGGGCCAGCCGATGGCGAACTCGAAGCTCACCAGCCCATCGTCGCGTCGCTCAATACGACTCACGTATTTGCGCGTGAGATCGACGATGGGCATCTCGTCGGATGACAGGTTGATTTGCGTGGTCATGGGCATATCCGCTGTTGAGGTCGGGATTGCCACCGACGCTGAGCTGTCGCCGGTGACGGCTCCTCTTTTGCAGAAGCTGTGCCAGCCGGGCGGATTTTCTTCAAAAATCTCGATATTTCGAGGGAAAACCCCAACAACGAGGCAGCCTTTATGCGGTGTCATGCACGCAAAACAGGGGGCAATGGCTGCGAATTTCGCTTGATCAGGCAGGCGAATTGATCATTTGATCGAGCCACTCGGGGCGGCTTTCATCAAATCGTCGAGCCCAGCCGTAGCCTGACAGGCTTGGAATAACCGGAAAGCTGGCGAACGACACGGTCATTGCGAGCCGCGCGCTCCAACTTCGAGAAAACACTCAGGCGACGGATAGGCGTATATCCGGTGTCCGGGGTGCTCTACCTCCAAGCAGAATCCAGATTCTCGAGATTCTTATCAATTGATCAAATCAGACGGCGAGGCAACGGCGACCGAATCTGATCAAAAACTGAAATCGCGATGGGGAGGGACGCTTCTGCACTGCACACAGCCGGCGCACAGGCGCGTCGACGGCACGCGTCGATACAGGCGTCAGGGATTTTTGCGCTGCACCAACCCACGGCAGGCGCTGCGGTTGGCACCGCCCTTGCAATGGAGGACCGCCCAGCGCAAATGCGACCGCGCTGAGACCACCAAGCAAAAGCACTACAGACCCACCAAGGAGACATCACCATGGCGTTACTGGAACGCGCCGCGTGGTACGACATCGCACGCACGACCAACTGGACCCCGAGCTACGTCACCGAGTCCGAGCTGTTTCCCGACATCATGACCGGCGCGCAGGGCGTACCGATGCAGACATGGGAAACCTACGACGAGCCATACAAGACGTCGTATCCCGAATACGTCCGCATCCAGCGTGAGAAAGATGCCGGTGCGTACTCGGTCAAGGCTGCGCTCGAACGCAGCCGCATGTTCGAAGACGCCGACCCGGGCTGGCTGTCGATTCTGAAGGCGCACTACGGCGCCATCGCGCTCGGCGAATACGCCGCGATGAGCGCGGAGGCACGCATGGCCCGCTTCGGCCGCGCACCGGGCATGCGCAACATGGCCACCTTCGGCATGCTCGACGAGAATCGGCACGGCCAGCTGCAGTTGTATTTCCCGCACGACTATTGCGCCAAGGACCGTCAGTTCGATTGGGCCCATAAGGCTTATCACACCAACGAATGGGGTGCGATCGCGGCACGCAGCACGTTCGATGATCTGTTCATGTCGCGCAGCGCGATCGACATTGCGATCATGCTGACGTTCGCATTCGAAACTGGCTTCACGAACATGCAGTTCCTCGGCCTCGCCGCCGACGCTGCAGAAGCGGGTGATTTCACCTTCGCCAGCCTCATCTCAAGCATCCAGACCGATGAGTCGCGGCACGCGCAAATCGGTGGTCCGGCACTGCAGATCCTGATCGCGAACGGCCGCAAGGAGCAGGCGCAGAAACTCGTCGACATTGCCATTGCGCGCGCCTGGCGGCTGTTCTCGCTGCTCACCGGCACCTCGATGGATTACGCAACGCCGCTGCACCATCGCAAGGAGTCGTTCAAGGAATTCATGACGGAGTGGATCGTCGGGCAGTTTGAACGCACCTTGATCGACCTGGGCCTGGACCTGCCCTGGTACTGGGATCAGATGATCAACGAGTTCGACTACCAGCACCACGCCTACCAAATGGGTATCTGGTTCTGGCGCCCGACGATCTGGTGGAATCCCGCGGCCGGCATAACACCTGATTGCCGCGACTGGCTCGAAGAAAAATACCCCGGCTGGAACGACACATTCGGTAAAGCCTGGGACGTCATCATCGACAACCTCTTGGCCGGCAAGCCCGAGCTGACCGTGCCCGAGACGCTGCCGATCGTATGCAACATGAGCCAGTTGCCGATCTGCGCAATTCCGGGCAACGGCTGGAACGTGAAGGACTATCCGCTCGACTACAAGGGCCGCACGTACCACTTCAATTCCGAGATCGACCGCTGGGTCTTCCAGCAAGACCCGCTGCGCTATCGCGACCACCTGACGCTGGTCGACCGATTCCTCGCGGGGCAGATTCAGCCGCCCAACCTGATGGGCGCACTTCAGTACATGAACCTGGCGCCTGGCGAGTGCGGTGACGACGCCCATCACTACGCGTGGGTCGAGGCGTATCGCAATCAGCGCTACCAGAAGAAAGCCGCGTGAGGCGGCACGCAAACGGAGGACGACATGGCACTTTTTCCTGTGATTTCGAATTTTCAGTACGACTTCGTGCTGCAGCTCGTCGCGGTGGATACCGAGAACACGATCGACGAGGTGGCCGCAGCAGCGGCACACCACTCGGTGGGGCGCCGCGTGGCACCGCAGCCCGGCAAGATCGTCAGGGTCCGGCGCCAGGGCGGCGAGCAGTTCTATCCGCGCAACGCCAAGCTGGCCGACACCGACATCAAGCCGATGGAAGCGCTCGAATTCATTTTTTGCGATGCATGAGGCCGCGATGAACTTCCAGAAAGTGTGCTCGCTCGACGAGCTTTGGGAAGGCGACATGACCGAGGTCGAAGTCGCCGGCCATGTGATCGTGCTGGTGCGCCCCGAAGGGGGTGAACCGCGTGCGTTCCAGGGAATCTGCCCGCACCAGGACATCCCGCTGGCCGAGGGCAAGTTCGACGGTCGGGTGCTGATGTGCCGCGCACATCAGTGGACCTTCGATGCCAACACCGGCAAAGGCATCAACCCCGGCGGCTGCCGGCTTGCCGAGTACGCCTTGAAAGTCGAAGGCGACGACATCTTCGTCGCAGTCGAGGGCGTTGAGCCTCTCTTCGCCAATTGCTGACATCGCCCAGGAACCCACCATGAGTATCGCCAACACCGCCGAGGCCTACCGCAACAATCGCGTCGGCCCCGTACTGCGCGCGAGCAGCATCACTGCCGGCGTCATCGAAGCCGCACAGGAAGACAACCCGGGCAAGAGCATCCGCATCGACGACAAGCTCGCCTATGTGCGCATCGACACCGACGGCGAACTGATCCTGCGCCGCGCCACGCTCGAAGAGGCACTGGGGCGACCGTTCAAGATGTCCGAGCTCGAAGTCAACCTCAGCTCGTTCGCCGGTCGCATCGAAACGACGGATGACTACGTCCGGTTCTACTACGAAAAAACGCTGTAATCGGAGACACACATGACAACGCAAGCTGAAGTCCTCAAGCCGCTCAAGACCTGGAGCCATCTGGCCGCGCGGCGACGCAAGCCCAGCGAGTACGAAATCGTCTCGACCAACCTGCACTACACCACCGACAACCCCGATGCGCCGTTCGAACTCGACCCGAATTTCGAGATGGCGCAGTGGTTCAAGCGCAACCGCAACGCATCCCCCTTGACCCACCCCGACTGGAACGCGTTCCGCGATCCGGATGAACTGGTCTACCGCACGTACAACATGCTGCAGGACGGGCAGGAGACCTATGTGTTCGGGCTGCTCGACCAATTTTCCGAGCGCGGGCACGACGCCATGCTCGAACGCACCTGGGCAGGCACGCTGGCACGCCTGTACACGCCCGCGCGCTACCTGTTCCACACGCTGCAGATGGGCTCGGCCTATCTGACGCAACTGGCGCCCGCCTCGACCATTTCGAACTGCGCGGCGTATCAGACGGCCGATTCGCTGCGCTGGCTGACACACACCGCGTACCGCACCAAGGAGCTGTCGCAGACCTTCAGCGACCTCGGCTTCGGCACCGATGAACGCCGCTACTGGGAGCAGGACCCGGCATGGCAAGGCTGGCGCAAGCTGGTCGAACACGCGCTGGTGGCGTGGGACTGGGCCGAGTGCTTCGTTGCCCTGAGCCTGGTGGTACGGCCGGCGGTGGAGGAAGCCGTATTGCGCAGTCTCGGCGAAGCGGCCCGGCATAACGGCGACACCCTGCTTGGGCTGCTGACCGACGCGCAACTTGCCGATGCGCAACGCCATCGCCGCTGGGCCGGCGCACTTGTGCGCATGGCCCTGGAACAGCCCGGAAACCGCGAGGTCATCACCGGCTGGCTCGCCAAATGGGAGCCCCTGGCGGATGAGGCGATCGTGGCCTACTGCGCAGCCCTGCCCGACGCGCCAGCGGCGCAGGCGCGCGCAACCGCTGCCGTGCGCGAGTTCCGGCACAGCATCGGCCTGTGAGACCAGACAGCCCGGGCGACATCACTCCATCCAAACCATGGCCAACGACACATCGGAACTGGCGATGACACACCAGATCACCATCGAAGGCGGCGCCGCTTTTTCCGTCGCTGCAGAAGAAGACACCTTGCTGCGGGGCGCGTTACGCGCCGGCATTGCCCTGCCCCACGAGTGCAGCGTCGGGGGCTGCGGTGCATGCCGCTTTGACCTGCTCTCGGGTCTCGTGGAATCCATCTGGCCGGAAGCACCCGGGCTGTCCGAACGCGACCGCAAGCGCGGCAAACATCTCGCCTGCCAGTCGCGCCTGCTGGGCGATTGCACGATCCGCGTGCGCTGCGACGAAGCATATCGCCCGGTCGTGTCACCGGGCCGCTGGCCGGCCGTGCTGCTGGCCCGGCGCGAGCTGACGCCCGACATGAGCGAGTTCACATTTCAGATACAGGCCCCGGCAGAGTTCCGTCCGGGCCAGTACGCGCTGCTGTATCCGCCGCACACGCCGGGTGCGCGCGCCTATTCCATGTCGAACCTCCCCAACGGGGACGGCATCTGGAAATTCGTGATCCGGCGCGTCCCCGGCGGTGCTGGCAGCAACGCTTTGTTCGATCACGTTGAGATCGGGCAAAGCATCATGCTCGATGGCCCCTATGGCCACGCCCACCTGCGTGACGACAACGCACGCGACATTGTGTGCATTGCCGGAGGCTCGGGGCTTGCGCCCATGCTGTCGGTCGCCCGTGGAGCGCTTTCCGAGAACAGCGCGAGACGCGTGCACTTCTTCTACGGCGGGCGCTCACAGCCCGACCTCGGCGCCATGGCGGCACTTGAAGACCTCGTGGCAGACAGCCGCTTCGCACTCTCGGTCGTGCTGTCTGCGCCTGCGCCCGAGCTTGGGTGGCAAGGGCCGACCGGCTTCGTACACGCCGAGGTCGAGCGGGTGTTGGCAACACCGCTGGACCATTTCGAGTTCTACTTCGCCGGCCCTCCGCCCATGATCGAAGCCGTGCAAACATTGCTGATGCACGCGCATCACGTGCCGTTCGAACAGATGCACTTCGACCGCTTCGTCTAAGCCTGCAACCCATCAAGAATCGCGAGCCCAGCAACGCGACGAACACAGCACAGCATTGACGATCAATTTCGCAGATCGGCCATGTCGCGTATTTTCACCAATCCCCATATCTGGAAGCTGAGGTTAAGCTCATTCGATCGAACCTTGTATGACGTCCGCGGACCGTCCGACAACAACAGCCGGACGGTACCGCGTGAGCGCCAGCCGCTCGCCGTCGCGACGGCAACCCATCTGGCCGCGATCGAGGAGACCATGGCAAAACGGCATCCGCGACAATCCAAATCCGACGCAACGGCACCGGCGCGACCCGATTGCGACCCGAAACACCCGGTCGCCACCGAGATCCGCGTGCCGGCCATCCACGACCTCGCCAAACGCTTGCGCTTCGCTCCGCAGCAAGGCCGGATCTGGTTGGACGACCAACGCATGATGCTCATGCACATCAGCTCGCTCGGCGCGCTGAGGCAAGAGCTCATCGAAAGCCTGGGCAAAGAAACGGCGCGCGGGCTGATCACCCGCATCGGCTATCAGGCCGGTACGCACGATGCCGCCATGGCGCGCAAGGTTCGCGCAGGCTTCAACAGCTACGACGACTTCCTGGCAGGCCCGCAACTGGTGTCGCTGGAAGGCATGGTGCATTGCGAGCCGGTCGCACTCGATATCGATGTACAGCGTGGCCACTATTTCGGCGACTTCTACCTGATCGACAGCTCCGAGGCCGAGGCCCACGTCGCCAGCTACGGCATCGGCAACGAACCGGTGTGCTGGATGTTGATCGGCTATGCGTGCGGATACACCAGCGCATTCATGGGCCGCCCCATCCTCTGGCGCGAGATCGAGTGTCGCGGCATGGGGCATGCGAAATGCCGCGTGGTTGGCAAACCCGTTGAAGAGTGGGAAGACGCCGAAGACGACCTGCGTTTCCTGCAGATTGGCGATTTCGTCAAGTGGGCGCCCCAACACGAGGCGCCATTGCCCGCCACAAGCCGCATTGCAGCGCGTCTGGCCGCCGCACCGGCAAACAGCTTCGGCGTGGTTGGAATCTCGGCCGGTTTCAACACCGTCTGCCATATGGTGAACAAGGTGGCCCCTACCGAAGCCACCGTGCTGTTCCTGGGCGAAAGCGGTGTCGGCAAGGAAGTCTTCGCCAACAATCTGCATCGCCTGAGCAAACGCGCCGACGGGCCATTCGTCGCCGTCAATTGTGCGTCGATCCCCGAGCATCTGATGGAATCGGAATTGTTTGGCGTGGAGCGTGGCGGATTCACGGGCGCGACCACATCGCGGCCGGGGCGCTTTGAACGCGCCGACGGCGGCACGCTCTTCCTCGATGAAATCGGCATGCTCAGCCTGACCGCACAAGGCAAACTGTTGCGCGCGTTGCAGCAGGGGGAAATCGAGCGCGTGGGCGATACGCGCACACGCAAGGTCAACGTGCGGGTGATTGCCGCCACGAACGTGAACCTGCGCGAAGCCGCCAAGGCGGGCCAGTTTCGCGAAGACCTGTTCTTTCGGCTGAACGTTTTCCCGATCCAGGTGCCGCCACTGCGCGAACGGCGGGACGACATCCCGCTGATGATGAACTGGTTCCTCCAGCGCTTGGCCAAGAAGCACGACAAGCAGATCACGGGCTTTCGCGAACGGGCCGTCGATGCGCTGTTCGCCTACGACTGGCCCGGCAATGTCCGCGAGCTGGAGAACATGATCGAACGCGCCGTGATCCTGGCCGAAGATGGCGGGTCACTGGACTTGTGCCATCTTTTCACCAGCGGTGAGGAGATCGACACCGCCTCGTTCATCCTCAAACGCAGCGGCAATATCGGGCAGAGCAGCGAGACGGCTGAAGACGTCGCGCCGTCCAGCACCGCCATTCCCCGGCCAGGCCTGGAGGAAACCGAGGTGGCGATGTTGCGCGCCGCCGTGGTCGAGGCCAACGGCAACCTGTCGCGCGCGGCACGGGTGCTCGGCATCAGTCGCCCGACGCTGGCTTACCGGCTTCGCAAGTATCACATTCCGGTCGACGGAAGCTGATCCGTGCAAGCCTGGGCGACAAGGTTTCGTCGCCCAGGCACGTGCGCCCTAGAAGCGCTTCTGATACGCAATCACGGCGTTGACTTGCGAGTGCGTCACGCTGATCGGCACCGCCGTATTGGGCTGGCTCGAATTGGCCAGCGTCTTGCGAAGCGCTACCGACAGCGCAAAGTCGATCACATCGTTCTTGCCGATTGCATAGGAAACGCCACCGGTCAGGCTCGTCGTGGGCGTGGCGGGCACCACGGCCAAAAGCATGTTGCCCGGAATGGCCTCCTGCGCGTAATGGAACCCGCCACGGAACGTCCACTTTGCGTTGTAACGGTACTCGGCGCCGATCCCGAACACGCTGATATCGCGGTAGTTCTGCGGCAGCGACAGATCCAGATTGGCACCCGTGCCTGACTGCACGAACCCGACGTTCATGTCCTTCATCACGCTTGACCAGAACACACGCTGGTAGTCCGCTGACACCAGCAGCTGATCGTTGAACCGATGACTGATGCCTACGGTCAGTTGCGCGGGCATCTGGAAGTTTCGAACCGTCACGTCGCCCTTGAGCGGGATGTTGCCTGCGACCGAACTGACGGCGGCAAGCGTTGCTTGGCCCGTGAGGTCGCCAACATGCGTCTTCGCGTTATACGCGGCACCGATGCGGGTATCCGGCGTGACCTGATAGGTCAGACCCAGCCGCCCGCCAATGCCCCAGGCCTGAGCGCCGCCCCCGACCGGGGCATTGCGTGCGAAGTTGATGTAGCCGCCGGAAAGCCCTGGCACGCCCATCAAGGTGGGAACAAGCGTGCCCGAGACGCGCCCCTGGCCGGCCAGCGTGCCGATCTGGGAGACATCCAACAGTGTCCCGAGATTCAGCGACGTCCAGACCGCATCCAGCGATGCGCCCACGGTCAGCTTGTCGGTGACTTGGTATGCCGCCGAAAACGGCACACGCAACACCAGCAGACGTGAGAACTGGTCCAGCCCGGTGTCCACTCCGTTGGAGGTGCGCGAAAGGAAGCTGCTGCCACCGTATTGCGTCCCGAGGCCACCCTCCGCGAAAATGCCCGCCCCAAACGCGTACCTGCCCTGCCGATAAACGAACGCGGTCTGCGGCGCAAAATACGGGCCGTTGTTATTGCCGTGGTTGCCCGAACTCGCTGTCTCGCCGGTTGCGGTATTCGTGGCCTTGATGTCGGTCGACACGACATCGAGCCCCAGGCTGAAATGGCGGCCCTCGCCCATCAGGCTAAGCGTCGCGGGATTTTCCATCATGGCGGCGGCCCCGATATCGAAGGCCGCGCCCGTTCCGCCCATTGCGCGCGAGATCGGACCAAAACCCTCCAGATTGAACACGTCTGTCGCCCTGGCGTGGGTCCCACAGACCGCAACACAGATGGCCGTGGCCGCGCGAACGTAGTTGCCTTTCACGGGTGTCTCCTTGTCTATTGATTGATGCGAGATAACAAGACGGCGGCCCTGCCCGATCGCGACGAACATGCGCCGCGGACACACCGCCGGAATCGCGACCGGCAAAGCGCTGCTGCGCGGTCGCGGGAGTCGGTTTGCAGAAGGCATGCCAGTTGCGACCGCCTCGCCAAATAATCTCGATATTTCAAGGGAAAACCATGACGTTTCGGCTCGATTTCCCGCGCGTCTTCCGGGCCCCAAGTAGGGTCGCCTGCTCCCGGCACGGACACCTCCTTCTCCTTTTTGACGATTTGGTGGGATTGGTCAGCATCGGCGCTTGATCAATTGATCAAAGCCCTCGCTCCTGCCGGAAACCCCGCTGTTTCCGGTGCTTGCTGTCTTCCTGCTTATCCAGGAGAATATCGAGATTCCGGCCAATTCCGCCCTCACCCAGGAGGCCGCGCGCTGTGCAAGCCAAGTTCAATTACCCCTCAGACGCCGACCTGCGGCGCCTGCTGCATTTCGAACCCGAGAGCGGCACCATCTGGCTGGGCGAGCGGCGCATGCTGTTGCTGCACACCGCCGCGCTGAGCGGTTTGCGGCAAGACCTGATCAATTCGGTAGGGCCAGTTCATGCGCGCCGCCTGTTGACCCGCATGGGGTATGCCTCCGGGCGTCGCGATGCCGAATTTGCTCGCAAGACGCGTGGAGCGCTGTCACTCGATGCCGCCTTCATGGTCGGCCCGCAGTTGCACATGCTCGAAGGGGCGGTGCGCGTCACACCGGTCCAGCTCGACTTCGACCCCGCGAGCGGGCGGTTCTTTGGCGAGTTCCGCTGGGACAACTCCTGGGAGGCGCACGCCCACCGCCAAGCCTACGGCGTGGTGGACGAACCGGCGTGCTGGATCCAGCTCGGCTATGCCAGCGGCTACACCAGCGCGTTCATGGGCCGCCTCATCCTCTTCAAGGAAAGCACCTGTGCCGCATGTGGCGCCGATCACTGTGAGATCGTGGGCAAACCGATTGATGAATGGCCCGACGGGGATGAGCAGCGCCAGTACTTTGAAGACGAGTCATTGCTCGACACGATTGCGGCGCTTAGCGAACAAGTGCAAGCCCTCAAAACCACGATCGAGTCGACACGTGAGCCGCTCGTGGCAGCGGGCATGCTGGTAGGCCGCTCGCCCGCGTTCCAGCGCGCCCACGAACTGCTGAACCGTGCAGCTGCCACCCACGTGACGGTGCTGCTCACAGGCGAGACTGGTGTGGGCAAGGAGCGTTTTGCGCGGGCGCTTCACGAAGGCTCGCCCCGAGCAACGGGCCCCTTCGTCGCCGTCAATTGCGCCGCCCTGCCGGCCGATCTGATCGAGGCCGAGCTGTTTGGCGTGGAGCGCGGCGCCTATACCGGTGCCCACGCGGCGCGCACCGGCCGCTTCGAACGGGCGGATGGCGGCACGTTGTTCCTGGATGAAGTGGGCGACTTACCGCTGCCAGCCCAAGCCAAGCTCCTTCGCGTTCTGCAAGAAGGCGAAATCGAGCGACTGGGCGCCGAAAGCACACGCAAGGTGAACGTGCGTCTCGTGGCAGCCACCAACGTCGATCTTGAAGCCGCGGTGGCCCAGGGGCGCTTTCGTCGCGATCTGCTGTATCGGCTGAACGTCTATCCGATCTGCATCCCGCCGCTGCGCGAACGCATGACCGATATCGAGCCGCTGGCCAATCACCTGTTGGCCCGTTTCACAGCCTTGCACCAGAAGCGCCTCGCTGGTTTTGGGGAACGCGCGATGCAAGCGCTCATGCATCACGACTGGCCCGGCAACGTCCGAGAACTGGAGAACCTCGTGGAGCGCGGCGTCATCCTCGCACCACAGGGCGAAAGCATCGAGATCGAACACCTCTTTCCGAACCAGCCCTCAGGCATGCAATCGCAGCTGAGCCCCCAAGGTCGCCTGGCACCCGTTCGGCTCGAAAGCGAACAGACCCTGTGCGCGCGCATTCTGGACAGCGGCCTGAGTCTCGAAGCATTGGAAACGCAGCTGCTTGACCTTGCGGTCGAACGCGCCAAGGGCAATCTTTCCGGCGCCGCACGCCAGCTGGGCCTCACCCGCCCCCAATTGGCCTATCGCCTCAAGCGGCATCTAGACAGAGGTAGCGAAGAATGAAACGCGCCATACAAGCCGGCGTGTCTGGCGCAGAAGCGGCCAGCACAACCACGGTTGCGCATGCAGAACCCGAAGTGCCCCGTACCCTATGCGAGCGCGCTTACCTCGATCTGCGGCAAGACATCATTCAGGGCCGTCTGGCTCCGGGCGAGCGCCTGCGCGTTGAACACCTCAAGGATCGATATAACGTGGGGGCCGGTACGCTGCGCGAAGCGCTGGCGCTCCTCGTCTCGGACGCGCTCGTCACGGTGGAGGGCCAGCGCGGTTATCGCGTGACGGGAATTTCGTTGGCCGACCTGCAGGACCTCACCGACACGCGAGTGATGCTGGAGACGGAGGCTGTGCGGCTGTCCATCCGCCACGGCGATGCGCAATGGGAAGCACACCTGCGCGCCACCTTTGACGCCCTGAGCGACGCGGAATCGCTGGGTCCATCGGCCAATCCCGAACACTGGGAACGTGCCAACCGGCAGTTTCATGAAGCACTCATCGCCGCGCACCGTTCACCATGGAGCAAGTACCTGCTGGACCTGCTCTACCGCCATGGCGAACGTTATCGGCGCGTAGCTATTCGGCGGGGCACCGCGCAACCCAGCAGCCGCAACGTGCATGAGGAACATACGGCCATATTCGAAGCGGCCATGGCACGGCAGGAAGCTCGTGCGGCATTGGCGGTTGAAGTGCACATCCGACTTACATACGAGTTGCTGGCAAAGCTCGGACTGGAGACTGGGACGAGTGAATAAAGGTAGCAAACAGGGGATGTGATGACGTGGTGGGCGATTCGCACAAGGCAAATTTTGGCCCGGACATCCCTTCTGCCAGCGGTCACAGCGCCCATGCCGCCAGGGCCGTTCGCGTACACACAGGACGCTACAAGTTGCAGGCCGCGCGGCCGCAGTGCCGGATTCTCGCTCGGAAGTGAGATTAAGGAGGGTTTTTCAAGCTCCTCCTTACCCCTCTGAATGGTCCCCACCAAGTGACGCTTGCCATGATGCCGCCTGGTACGACCTGAAAAGAAAAACCCCGGAGATCGTTGATCTACCGGGGTTTCTGGTTCGCCGTGAAATCAGGCGAAACGATCTTACATATTGTCAATCATCACTTGACCGAAGCCCGAGCACGACACTTGGGTCGCGCCTTCCAGCAGACGGGCGAAGTCATACGTGACCTTCTTCGACAGGATCGACTTCTCGATCGACGAGATGATCAGGTCAGCAGCTTCCGTCCAGCCCATGTGACGCAGCATCATTTCGGCCGACAGGATTTCCGAACCCGGGTTCACGTAATCCTTGCCTGCGTACTTCGGAGCCGTGCCGTGGGTGGCTTCGAACATCGCCACCGAATCCGACAGGTTGGCACCCGGGGCGATACCGATACCGCCAACTTGCGCAGCCAGGGCGTCGGAGATGTAGTCGCCGTTCAGGTTCAGCGTTGCCACCACCGAATACTCGGCCGGACGCAGCAGGATCTGCTGCAGGAAGGCGTCGGCAATTGCGTCCTTGACGACGATTTCCTTGCCCGTCTTCGGGTTCTTGAACTTGCACCACGGGCCGCCGTCGATCAGTTCGGCGCCGAATTCCTTCTGTGCCAGCGCGTAGGCCCAGTCACGGAAACCACCTTCCGTGAACTTCATGATGTTGCCCTTGTGCACGATCGTGACCGACGGCTTGTCGTTGTCGATCGCGTACTGGATGGCCTTGCGCACCAGGCGCTCCGTGCCTTCCTTCGAGACCGGCTTGACGCCGATACCCGAGGTTTCCGGGAAGCGGATCTTCTTGACGCCGAACTCGTCCTGCAGAATCTTGATCAGCTTCTTGGCCTTGTCGCTCTGGGCTTCGAATTCGATACCGGCGTAGATGTCTTCCGAGTTCTCGCGGAAGATGACCATGTCGGTCTTCTCCGGCTCTTTGACCGGCGAGGGCACGCCCTTGAAGTAGCGCACCGGGCGCAGGCAGACGTACAGGTCCAGTTCTTGGCGCAGCGCCACGTTCAGCGAACGGATGCCGCCGCCCACCGGCGTCGTCAGCGGGCCCTTGATCGACACCACGTAGTCCTTCAGGACTTGCAGGGTTTCTTCCGGCAGCCACACGTCCGGGCCATACACCTTGGTCGACTTCTCGCCGGCGTAGATTTCCATCCACGAAATCTTGCGCTCGCCCTTGTAAGCCTTCTCAACCGCTGCGTCCACCACCTTGATCATCACCGGGGTGATGTCGAAGCCGGTGCCGTCACCTTCGATGTAAGGAATGATCGGGTTGTTCGGAACGTTCAGGGAGAAGTCTTGATTGACAGTGATCTTCTCGCCGGCCGGGACCTTGATGTGTTGATACATGGACGACTCCAGTGCAGACCGCAGGTAGCGGGTGGACGGTGGGGGTTGACAGCACAGCGCGCCGCTCACGGGTTGGCCGGCGTGGCGCGCTGCAATGAACTGGCGATTCTAACGGCCTACGATGACGCGCTCACGATGCACCGCACAAAATCTCGCATTTGGCGCAAGCCGCAACTCTTATATAAGACACAAGAGTGAATTTCGCATTATGCCGGAAAATTTCACCATCCGCCATATTTCGGCCCCTGATTCCGGGCGCTGTCAACGGCCAATCAGGTCGGCGTCAAAGGCGCAGGCAATCAGGCCGCGGACATCGATCAGAGCAGGATCCGCGTCCCGCCGGGCGCTCCAGACATCCACCAGCCGGACCAAGGCGGCACGCAGATCGCGCGCGTTGTCGGCATCAAGCAAGCGGACCAGGCCGGCAGCATCCACGCCCGGATTCCGGCGGACCAACCACGCAAGCGCCTGGATGTGTTCGATAAAGCGATCGTCAGCCCGGTGCAGATGGCTGAAACAAGACAGCCCCAGCTGACGATCCAGCGGCGCGCCGGAAATCGTCTGTGACACGAGCATGAAATCATCAAGGGCGGAAGCGCCGTGGGAAGGGGGCCAGAACCCGGGTAAGGCGCCCAGCACAATCAACGTGCCACAACCCAGGGCGAAATCGCGGCGCTGGAGCCGGGCCGGCGGAATGGGAGAGGCGGGCTTGGTGGGGCGGGAAGACGACGGCGGGAGAGACACGGCAAGCCTTGAGCAAAATCGGCTCGCATTCTCTAGGTGCGGGCGCTGCCATCCAATCAGATCGATCCGAAACGCAGGCGCCGCACGCTTGGCCGCAGGCATCTTTCTTGCGCAGCGCAACATGCGCCACATCGCGGATCAGGAAGTACGGATGCTTCTGTCTGCCCCCAACAAAAAATTCAGTGCAACGTGTCAACGCGCCTGTAACGGCCTGCGTTATTGCAGATGACTCATTTAGCGGGTCGTTGGTTAACTCACTGATCTATAAAAGGATTCACCATGAAGAAGCTGATCGCTGCCCTGATCGCCGGCCTGTTCGCCACCGGTGTGTTCGCTCAAGCCTCCGCTCCGGCTGCTGACGCAGCTGCTGCTCCGGCTGCTGCCGAAAAGGCTGCTCCGAAGGCCAAGAAGGCCAAGAAGCACCACCACAAGAAGGCTGCCAAGAAGGCTGCTGACGCTTCGGCTCCGGCTGCTGACGCCGCCAAGCAATAAGCTTGTGTTTCTGCCGGGCCCACGCGGCTCGGCCGATACAGAAAAAGCAGGTGCTTATGCATCTGCTTTTTTTTTCGCCCTCGCCTGCCCAACGGAAATCCCGGGCACACATGCAGGGCTGTCAAAATAGCGCCATCAAGCTTGAGTACCTTGCCCGTTCCTCACAACAAGAAACAGGGATGGCGCAATGGAATTCCGATCGATGTTCGCTCCGGTGCGACGAAAACGCACCGTGTTCACGATGCTCTCTCTTGCCGCGCTGGCCGCTGCCGCCGTGATTGCCGGCTGCGGTGGGTCGTCGTCCGATTCGACGCCGGTGTCCACGGCCGCGCCGTCGGACGCAGCCACGGCCGACGCCAACATCCAGGCCGCGTGGGTTGAGATCGGCGACAGCAACCAGGCTGTCGTGCGCGCCGTCACCAGCTATACGAACAGCGCCTCGCCCGTCGACAGTTCGGTCTGCCCGCTCCTGACGGTGGACGGCACCTCCACGCGCATGACGCTGCGTGTGGCCGCCGGCACCCCCGCACAGCGCACCACGGCCAGCGCCGCCAGCGATTCGAAAGCCTCGTCCTTCCCTGTGAACGCCTGCGAGGCCACCGTGGCATCCACCGCCAAGGCCGCGTCGATCGGCGCGCGCGTGCTGCCCCTGCCCAAGGCGAACCCGCAGCGCGTGGTGATCCTGGCGGACACCGGCTGCCGCATGAAGAAGTCGAGCAACACGTTCCAGTCGTGTAACGACCCGCTGTCGTGGCCGTTTGCGAGCGCTGCCGCCACGGCCGCCAAGATGAACCCGGACCTCGTCCTGCACGTGGGCGACTACCACTACCGCGAAAACGCCTGCCCGCCCGACGTGGCTGGCTGCCAGGGCAGCCCCTGGGGCTACGGCTGGGATACGTGGCAGGCTGACCTCTTCCAGCCCGCCGCCCCCCTGATGGCCGCGGCCCCGTGGGTGCTGGTGCGCGGCAACCACGAGGAATGCGCACGCGCCGGCCAGGGCTGGTACCGCTTCCTGGATCCGCGCCCGTACTCGGCCGACCGCTCGTGCGACAACCCGGCCAACGACACGGCTGCCAACGCCTCAGACCCGTACGCCGTGGCCCTTGGCAGCGATACGCAGGTCATCGTGTTCGACTCGGCCAAGGCGGGCACGACGGCATTGGCGACGACCGACCCGTGGTTCCAGACCTACCAGAAGCAGTTCAGCACGGTGGGCACGCTGGCCGCCAAGCCGGGCGTGATGTCGATCTTCACCAATCACCACCCAATCCTGGGCTTCGTGCCCATCGCGGGCAGCACGCCGCTGGGCGGCAATGCCGCGCTGCTGTCGGTCATGAACAGCCTGAACGCCACGGCCTATTACCCGCCGGGCGTGCAGGTCGCGCTGCACGGCCACGTGCATGACTTCCAGGCCATCAACTTCACCAGCAACCACCCCGCGACCATCGTTGCAGGCAACGCGGGCGATTCGCTCGACGTGGCCCTGCCCGATCCGTTCCCTGCCGTCAGCCCGGCCTCGGGTGTGACGGTTGGCAGCATCTCGCACAACAACTCGTTCGGCTTCATGGTGATGGACCGCCAGGCCGCACCCGCCAAGGGCTGGCTGTTCAAGGCCTACACCGTGGCCGGCAAGCTGCTGACAACCTGCACGCAGAACGGCACGAGCCTGGTGTGCGACAAGACGGGCTTCGTTGCACCTTGAAGCGCCTGAGCACCGCGCTGTGGGTTTCCGCCGCACTCTTCTCGGGTGCGGCGGTGGCCGAATCGATCGGCATGACGCCCAGGTTGGACGCCGTGCCGCCGCCTGCCGAGTCGACCGCGTTCAAGCCAGACCCGAACCTCGTCGCGCTCGGCAAGCGGGCGTTTTTCGACCCGCGCCTGTCGGAGCCGCAAGGCACTTCGTGCGCGGCGTGCCATGACCCGGGCCGTGCCTTCGCGCCCACGCTCAAGGGCGAGGCGCTGCGCATCGGCGTGCCCGCCGGCAGCCGCCCCGGGCATGTGGCGGCACGCAATGCGCCGTCGCTGCTGTATCTGCGCTACATCCCGCATCGCTACTTCTTCCAGGACGACGACGCGAGCTTCCCGTCGCCGTTCGGCGGCTTCTTTGCCGATGGCCGGGCAGACTCCATCCCGGAACAGATTCGCGGCCCGCTGTTCAATCCGGACGAAATGGGCAACCGTTCAACGCGCGACCTGCAGCGCAAGGTGGCCGGCACCGATCTGGGCCAAGCGTTGGCGAAGCAGTTCGGCGCCGATGCGGTGCGTGAACCGGAACGCCTTGTCGGCGTGTTGGGAAAGGCACTGGAAGCCTATTTCCAGAGCGACGAGCTGGCGCCGTTCACCTCGCGCTTCGACGATTTCCTGCGCAAGCGCACGCCGCTTTCCGCCGCCGAGATGCGCGGCCTCGCCTTGTTTCGCAATCCGGACAAAGGCAACTGCGCGTCGTGCCATCTGATGGTGGAATCGTCGTCGCGTCCGGAGCGCTCACTGTTCACGGATTTCGGCTACGACGCCATCGCCGTGCCCCGCAATCCGCTGCTGCCCGCCAACAAGGACCCGCGCCACTTTGACGTTGGGCTGTGCCAGACCGCCCACAAGCTCAAGTGGCCGGAGCCCGATCAGTGGTGCGGCTACTTCCGCACGGCTGGCCTGCGCAACGTTGCGGTGCGCCAGACGTTCATGCACAACGGCGTGTTCCGCACGCTGCGCGACACGGTGGCGTTTTATGCCACGCGCTCGACCGATCCCGCGCAGTGGTACCCCGGCGGCAAGCGTTTCAACGATGTGCCAGCTAAATACCAGGGCAACATCAACGTAAATGCCGTGCCGATGAACCGCCGCCCCGGCACCACGCCTGCGCTGACGGAAGACGAGATCGACGACATCGTTGCGTTCCTGCGCACGCTCACCGATGCGCGCTATGTAGCGCTGATGCCCGATCCGGCGGCGGACAAGGCGCGCTCTGCGCATGCGCCCAAGACAGCCGCCAAAACGGTTGCCGTCGAGCACCAAGCCGCCCCCAGCCCCAACACGCGGTAACAACTTCGTCGCCCGGCCGGCCGCCGTCTCATTGACGCCGGCTGGCCGAGTGCCGATCATGGAGCGTTTCTTTTCCGACCCGTTCGCGCCATGACCATCCTGTCCCGCATCTTTGCTGCTCTGTCGCTGGCCGTTGCCGCCACCGGGGCGCTCGCCCAGACACCCACCGCGCCCAATACCGGCCTGCCCGTGGCCGACCTGACCATCGGCATGTACAAGGTCAAAGCCGAAGTGGCGGCCACCCCGCAAACGCGCGAGACCGGCCTGATGTTCCGCAAGACCATGCCCGACACCGCCGGCATGCTCTTCGTGTTTGATGAATCCGCCGGCCACTGCTTCTGGATGAAGAACACCGACCTGCCGCTGTCCATCGCCTTCATCACCGACGACGGCACCATCTCCGACATTGCCGAGATGAAGCCGCAGACCGAAGACAATCACTGCCCCACCCGGGCCGGCAGCTACGCGCTGGAAATGAATAAAGGCTGGTTCGCACGCAAGGGCATCAAGCCTGGCATGAAGGTGGGCGGACTGCCCCGCTAAAGCACGCACGCATACAACAACAGAGAGGAGACCGCCGCATGCACGCTTTCGACAACAACCGTCGCCGCTGGATGCGGCAGGCCGGCGCGCTGGCCGTGGGTGCGAGCGCGGCGTCTGCAAGTTTGCCGTTGAGCGCTTTGGCCGCGGATGCACCCAAGAAGGGCACGCGGTTGATCCTGCTGGGCACGGCGGGCGGGCCGACGCCGAAGAAGAATCGCTCGGCGCCGGCGCAGGTGATCGTCATCAACGGCGTGTCGTACGTGGTCGATTGCGGCAACGGTGTCGCACGCCAATACGTGACGGCGGGCCTCAAGCTCAAGGACATCCGCCACGTCTTCATCACGCATCAGCATTCCGATCACAACGCCGATTACGGCACGCTGATGCTGCTCGCCTGGGCCACCGACCTGACCGGCCCCGTCGACGCCTGGGGCCCGCCCCCGCTGGCCGCGATGACGACCAAGTTCCTTGAGCTGTACGACTACGACATCCGCACGCGCATTGCCGACGAAGGCCGCCCGCCGCTTGCGCCGATGATCCATCCACACGAAATCAGCGAAGGCGGGCTGGTCATGCAGGACGCCAACGTGAAGGTGACGAGCGCGCTGGTCAAGCACCCGCCGGTGTCGCCGGCATTTGCGTTTCGCTTCGATTCGGCAGACCGCTCCATCGTCATCTCCGGCGATACGGCGCCGAGTGAGAACCTCGTGCGGCTCGCTTACGGCGCCGATGTGCTCGTCCATGAGGTGATGCACCTGCCGTCGCTGGACAAGCTGCTGTCCACCGAGCCCAATGCCAAGACGCTGCGCGAGCATCTGCTGGCGAGCCACACATCCACCGAAGAAGTCGGCCGCATTGCCACCGAGGCCAAAGTGAAGACGCTGGTGCTGTCGCACTTCGTGCCCGGCGGCTATCCGTTCCTTGAAGATTCAGTCTGGCTGGATGCCGTGCGCCCGCACTTCAAGGGCGAGATCATCGTCGGGCACGATCTGCAGGAAATTTAAGGGCGGCCGCTGGTCGCTTCGCTGCAATCGCGGTAGAGCTGATTGCGGCTGCCGGGCAGGGTCTCGTCGGCGAGGAAGCCGGTGGGGCCTTTCGTCCACCACACATACTGGCCCGACGCATAGCGCGCACCCGAAGCGGCCATCACGTTGGCAAACACGAGCGTCTTGCCGTTGAGTTTCATGGCGGCCAGCGGCGTATCCCCCACCGTCATGTATTTCACGAGGAGCGTCTTGCCGCCTTCGCACGTGTAGCGCACGTCGTGCGGATCCTTGATCGGCAATGCAGAATACGCACGCGCCTGATCGATCGCCTTGTTGAGACCGGCCTTGGCAAAGTCGAGCGCGGTGTTCAGATCGTCGGACGACATGCCCGGCACCGGCGACTGCTGCGCGGTGGCAATACCGCTAAATACGCCAGCGCCCAGCGCCAGCCCAAACATCAGTGCAGTTGCAAATCGACGCATGGATCCGTCTCCTGGGAATGGTCAGCGCAAGCCGGTTAGTCTGCCGCGTCGCTGTCAGGTTCTGTGGGCTTGAGCACAAATGCAGTCGGCTCGACACGCTGTGGCAGCTCATCGGACAGCGCACGCGCGGCCTCGGCAAAGCACTGCACGAGGCTGTCCGCCAGCGATGACGGCGCGTGATGCTCGGCACGCATGGCGCGCACGTCAAACGTCTGCGCCGGCTCCAGCGCGAACAGCGCGATACGCTCCATGCTGCCGGTGGCAGCCGTGAACTGATCGAGCATCGTCACGCCGAGCGACTCCTCCACCAACGAACGCGCCAACGAATACGTCTGCACTTCCAGCGTCGACTGCGGCGCCAGCCCGCCGCGCGCCAGCGTCTGTCCGACCAGCGAGCCAAGCGATATCTGGTCTTCCAATCCGATGAAGGGCTTTTCGGCAACGAGCTTGTGCAGCGCGCGGCCATCCGTCTTGCCGCCCACCCAGGCGCGCGGCGCGGCCAGCAGGATGCGGCCCTGCGCGACCGGCGTGGTGCTGATGGCCGGATGCACGGGCGGTGCAAAGGCAAACCCGACGTCGATGTCCTGCGAGAGCAAGCCCTGGACGATTTCAGCCGTGTGATGCGTGAACACGCGTACCAGCGTATCGGGATGCCGCTGCGAGAAACGCCGCACCGCGGGGGCCAGGATACTGGGCGCCAGGCTGGGCGTAGCGGCCACGCGCAAGCGCCCCGCCCCCTTATGGCGCAAATTGGCCGACACGCGCCGCACGCGCTCGACCTCCTGATAAAGCCGCTCGACTTCGCTGAACAGTTCGAACGCCTCGGCGGTGGGCTGCAGGCGCCCTTTGGTGCGGTCAAACAGGCGGAAGCCGAGTTGCAGCTCGGTGTGCTGAAGCACGCGCGTCACCACGGGTTGCGACACGTTCAGCATGCGCGCGGCCTCGCTGACGGTCCCGACCAGCATCATGGCGCGGAAGACTTCAATCTGGCGCAGACGCATGGCCACCGGTCCTCACAATCCGAATAGGGAAGCGCCGATTGTGACATCCAGCGCCGGTCTTCGGCTAGGCGGGGGCGGGTGTGGCGGAAACGCCCTCCGCTTCCAGCACATCCAGAAACACGCGCACCTTGCGCGGCACCAGCTTGCGGGCGGGCATCAGCGCGTAGACGCGCAGCGCGGTCAGCTCGAAATCCGGCAGCACGCGCACGAGCCGGCCGGCCGCGACTTCCGTATCGCCCACCGAGCGGGCCATGCGCGCCACACCCAGGCCACGCACGGCGGCCCGGGCGCGCATTTCGGCATTCAAGGTCTGCAGACGCGGCTGGATCGGGACTTCGATGGGCTCGACCGCGGGCTCGCCGACGGGGCGGAAGGCCCAGCTTGCATCGTCGGGGCCGGACAAGCAGGGCCAGCCGGCAAGGTCAGCGGGCGTCTTGAGCGGCGGACGTTCCGCCAGCAAAGCCGGCGACGCATACAAACCGCGCGGGATCAGCACCACGCGGCGCGCAACGAGTGACGAATCCGGCAGCATCTGGTCGACCATCACGAAGACGATGTCGTAGCCGCTGGCCAGCAGGTCGGGTTGCTCCCACGAGATGTGCACCTGGATTTGCAGATGCGGGTATTTCTCAAGCGTGCGGCATACGGGTTCGGTCAGGTGCTGCGCACCGACTTCGTACGGCGCGGCGATGCGCAGCGTGCCGGCCACGGTTTCGCTGGCTGCGGTGGTGTCGGCGTGCACTTCGCGCAGGCGCTCGAACAACGGCGCGATGTCGTCGTAGAACTGCGAGCCCGCTTCGGTCAGCCGCAACTGGCGAGTGGTACGCGTCATGAGCCGCACGCCCAGCCCGGCCTCCAGCCGTGATACGGCGGCGCTGGCGGTCGATTTGGGGATGCCCAGCGCCTCGGCGGCGGCGGTGAAGCTGCCGGCCTCCACCACGCGGCAGAAGGTTTCCCAGTCGTTCCACTCCATTGTTCGCATGACTGGACAGTGTTCCTAGAGTTGGCCGTTTATCCGGCTGGCGGGCAAGTTTATGCTCGGGCACATGTCGCTGCAAATCCTCAAACCCGCGTCTCTGCGGGCGTTTCCCCACTTTTCTTCGGCGCGCGTCCACGCTTTTGGGCTGGCGCTGGGCCTCTCCACGGGCCTCGATTTTGTCTCTTCGCAGATGTTCGCCGTGGCGGGCCAGCACATCCAGGGCGGTGTGCATGCGAGCCCCGAGGCATATCTGTACGCCGTCACAGCGTATGCCGGGGCGGCCGTGGTCGCCAACCTCGCCATCGGCCGCATTGCAGCGCACGTGGGCTATCGGATGTATTCGCTGGTGGGCATCGTGCTGTTCGCCATCGGCTGCGTGGTGTGCACCCAATCCAACAACATCGGCGAACTGGTCATCGGGCGGACCATCCAGGGCCTGGGCGCGGGCGGCTTGTTTTCGGCGTCGCGCATTCTGGTGCAGCTCACGACCGAACCCGATGAGCGCATTCCTCCAATGCTGATGTTCAGCGTCGGCCTGTTCGGACTGACCACCATTGCGCCGTGGATCTGCGCCGAGGTGCTGGAGTACAGCGAATGGCGCGTGATTTTCTGGATCGAACTGGCGCTGGCCGGCGTGGCATGGGTGGCGATGTTCCTCCTCCCGCCCGAACACCATCAGCCGCGCACACGCGCCGCACGCCGCCCCGATGAAGCGCCGCCAGAAGACAGCCAGTGGGATTGGGTTGGCGTGGGTGCCATGGCCATCGGCGCGCTGTCGGTTCTGATGGGGCTGTCGGAGCTGCGCTACAGCCGGCTGACGGCCTCGCCTTTGATTCCGCTGTTGTTGCTGGGCGGTGCCGCTTCGCTGCTGCTGGCCATCCACCGCCTGCGCACGCACCCCGACCCATGGCTCGATCTCTCGCGCCTGAACGGTCGCCGCTACCTGTGGGGCATCGGCTTCTACGGCATCTATTACTTGATGAGCGGGTACTGGTCGTACCTGTTTCCGGCGGTATCGCAGGGCGGCCTGGGCTTTACATTCCGCACGACCACGCTCTTCCTGATGATCAGCGGGGCAGTGTCAACGGTGGTGGCCGTCGTCATGACGATTTGGTTGCCGTTCTTCTTCCGCAAGCGCCGCTTCATTGCCATCGGCTTTGCCGTGTATGCGGCAGCGGCGCTGCTGCTGGCGACAAGCCTGATGCCGGGCGCGCCGGACTATGCG
Organism: Ralstonia sp. Ralssp135; assembly: GCF_047304345.1. Lineage (NCBI taxonomy): Bacteria > Pseudomonadati > Pseudomonadota > Betaproteobacteria > Burkholderiales > Burkholderiaceae > Ralstonia > Ralstonia sp. Ralssp135. Next base: position 24,913 of record NZ_JBGLYZ010000018.1, on the reverse strand, counting down.
TTCTTCCCCGTATCGGTCATGGAAGGCATCACGCCGGGCGCGGTGATGATCCAGATCGCGATGATGACCTACCTCGATCTTGACCGTGAAGACTTCGCGCACGGCTATCAGATGAAGAACATCGCGCGCCAGTTTGCGACTGCGGTGGGCACGGGGCTGGCGGCCGTGTCGCTGCAGACGCAACAGGCGGAATCGCGCTCGCTGATCGTGGCGCACGTCACGCGCTTCACGGCAGACCTGCAGGCCGCCAACCCGCTCACGCCCGAGCGCCTGGCGAGTTTGTCCGCCGAAATTGATCGGCAAGCCACGCTGCTGGCAGGCACGCAGCTCTTCAGCTGGTTTGCGGTGGCGTGCGGCGTGTTTGCCGTGCTGGTGTTGGTGCAGCGGTCGTTGCGTTGAGCGCGCACTACGACTTCTGCACCGCGTACCTCCCCGGCCCTACAGCAGCCAACAGAAACAGCCCGCCCATGATGCTCAGGTTCTTGTAGAACTGGATTTTGTTGGCGGCCTCCATGGCGCCTTGCATATCCCAGTAGGAATGGGCGATGAACGACGTGCCGAGCACGAACAGCGCCATCAGAAGGGCCAGCGGCCGCGTCCACAGGCCGATGAGCAAGGCGATGCCCACCCCAAACTCCATGATGACGGCAACTGCGGCGGCCACCATCGGCATGGGCGCGCCCGTGCTCGTCATGTAGCCGACCGTGCCCTGGAAGCCGGTCAGCTTGCCCCAACCGGACATCACGAACAGCACCATCATCAGGATGCGGGCGAGCAGGATCAGTTCGTCGCGCCAGCGTTGAATGAATGCGTCCACCGCAGCCTCCGGAGCCAGTTATGGTGGTTCCAGTCTAGGCGCTGGAATTGCCAAGTGTGGTCTCGAGCGCATCGAGTACCGCCTGAATCACACCGTGCCGCACATGCTCTTTCCGCTCGATCATGCCGACGGCGCGCACGGGCGTCTGCGGCGGCATGGGCAGCACGCGGAGGGCCGGATCGCTCTCCCAGCTCGCGCGGCGCAGGCGCGGCACCAGCGTCACCCCCACCTGCTGGCGCACCAGCTCGACAATCGCCTCGATTGAATTGACCTCGATGAACTCGTTGACCGCCATGTGCGTCTTGCGCAGGGCACGGTCAATCAGCGCGCCGGTGCGCACCGCGCGGTCGAAGCGCAGAAACGGATGGGTGCGCAGGACTTCCTCTGCGCGGCCGCGCGTATGGCGGCCCGCCACCACCACCAGCGGCTCGGTATAGAGCGGATGCCAAGCAAGATTGGCAGGCAGGCGCTCCAGGTGTTCGACCACCAGCGCGCCATCCAGCTCGCCCGCTTCCACCTGCTCCGCCAGTTCACCCGATTTGCCGGTGATCAGCTTGACGTCCAGCCCCTTGTGCACCTGCTTGAGCCCCGCCACCGCATGTGCCAACGATCCCATCACCGACACCACTGCGCCAATCGCCACGGCGCCGGACAACTCCGTCTGCGGTTCGTCGCCGATGCGCATGGCGTCGTACAGGCCCAGCAGGTGTTCGGCTTGGGGCAGCAGCGCTCGGCCATGGGCGTTCAGGGTGACCGTGCGCCCCGACCGGTCGAACAGATCGCGGCGCAGTTCGGTTTCCAGCGCACGCATCTGCAGGCTCACCGCGGCTTGCGTCAGCGCAACGCGCTCGGCGGCGGCGGCAAACGAGCCATGGCGTGCCACAGCAACAAAGGTGCGAAGGAAGCGGACGGTACTCACGGCAAGGCGCGGCGTATTCTCAAGTTTTTCTTAAGCTGTATCCAATGAATTTTAACTTTATTAAATCCAGCGCACCGCAAATAATCATTCGTCAAACATTCCCACTTATTTGCGCTTAAGCCCCATGTCCTCCCACCGCTTCGATTGGCAAAACCCGTATCCCACCGTTCGCATTCCGCTGTTTGCGCGCAACGTTGTCTCCACGTCTCACCCGCTGGCCGCGCAAGCCGGACTGCGCATGCTGCTTGCGGGCGGCAGTGCCGTGGATGCGGCCATCGCGGCGGCGGCCATGCTGACCGTGGTCGAGCCCGTCTCGTGCGGCCTCGGCAGCGATGCATTCGCCATCTTGTGGGACGGCAAGGCGCTGCACGGCTTGAACGCCTCCGGTACCGCGCCGCAGGCCTGGAACCTCGACTACTTCCGCAACAAGTACGGCGAAGACGCCAACGGCAACCCCAAGCGCCCCATGCGCGGCTGGGATGCGGTGACCGTGCCCGGCGCCATCTCCGCCTGGGCCGCATTGCACGGGCGCTTCGGCAAGCTGCCGTTTGCCGATGTGTTGGAACCCGCCGCCGAGATTGCCGAGCGCGGCCACACCATCGCGCCCATCGTTGCGCACAAGTGGGCAGCGGCCATTCCCGAGCTGCACAACCAGCCCGGCTACGCGCAGGCCTTCATGCCGCACGGCCGCGCGCCGGAAGTAGGCGAGAAGTTCAAGCTGCCCGATGCCGCTGCCACGCTGCGCCGCCTTGGCCAGACCAACGGCCGTGATTTCTACGAAGGCGAACTCGCTGAACGCATTGCCGCGTACTCGCGCGAATGCGGCGGCGGCATGACCGCGCAAGACCTGCGCGACTATCGCCCCGAGTGGGTCAAGCCCATCACCAAGCGCTATCGCGGCTACGACCTGCACGAGATTCCGCCGAACGGCCAGGGCATCGCCGCGCTCATCGCGCTGGGCATTCTCGACCGCTTCGACCTCGGCGCCCTGCCCGTCGACTCGGCGGATTCGCAGCATCTGCAGATTGAAGCGATGAAGCTGGCGTTTGCCGATCTGTACAAATACGTGGCCGACCCGCGCTCGATGGAAGTCACGCCCGAGCAGATGCTCGACGACGCGTACCTCGATGCACGCGCCAAGCTCATCGACATGGGCCGCGCGCAGATGCCGACCTTCGGCATGCCGCGCGCCGGTGGCACGGTGTACCTGACCGCCGCCGATGAGAACGGCATGATGGTCTCGTTCATCCAGTCCAACTACATGGGCTTCGGCTCGGGAGTGGTGGTGCCCGGCACCGGCATCAGCCTGCAGAACCGCGGCTTCGGTTTTTCGATGGACGCGCGTTCGGCCAACGTGGTGGAAGGCGGCAAGCGGCCGTTCCACACCATCATCCCGGCGTTCCTGACCAAGGACGGCCAGCCGCAGATGAGCTTTGGCGTGATGGGCGGCGACATGCAGCCGCAAGGCCATCTGCAGACGCTTGTGCGCATGCTCGATTACAAGCAGCAGCCGCAGGCCGCATGCGATGCACCGCGCTGGAAGGTCAACCGTGATTTCACGCTCGACGTGGAAGGCACGATGAACGCCAAGACCGTCGCTGCCCTGGAAGCGCGCGGGCACAAGCTTGAATCGGTGGCCGATCCGTACATGGATTTCGGCTCCGGCCAGTTCATCTGGCGCCTGTCGGACGACGCCGACCACGGTTACGTGGCCGCCAGCGACAGCCGCCGAGACGGCCACGCGGTGGGCTTCTAAAGAAAGCCCCCGCACCAGCGCGCTGACCCGTCGGACCGGGCGGGCAACGCGCTGCAGTTCCCATAAAAACGACCCCGGGCCGGCACCAAAGGAACCCTCATCATGACCGCCCCCTCTGCGGCAGGCACTGCTGCACCCGCTCGGCCCGCAACAACGAGTGCAGCACATGCACGCCGCATCGTCATTTCGTCGTCGATTGGCAATGCGCTGGAGTGGTACGACTTTCTCGTCTATGGCTTCTTCGCATCCATCATCGGCAAGCTGTTCTTTCCGGCCGATGACGAATGGGTGTCGCTGCTGTTTGCGGTGGGCAGCTTTGGCGTGTCGTTCATCACGCGGCCGGTGGGCGCGATCGTGCTTGGCATGTATGCCGACAAGAAGGGGCGCAAGGCAGCTCTCACGCTGTCGATCCTGCTGATGATTGTCGGCACGCTGGTGATTGCCGTGATGCCGAGCTACCAGCAGATCGGCATCGTGGCGCCCGTCACCATCCTGCTTGCACGCCTGGTCCAAGGCTTTGCGGTGGGTGGGGAATTCGGCAGCGCAACGGCCTTCATGGTGGAGCACAGCACGCGCGGGCGCGGGTACTACGCAAGCTGGCAATTCGCCAGCCAGGGCATTGCCACCATTCTTGCGGCAGGGCTGGGGGCGCTGCTCACGGCATCGCTCACGCCGGCGGATCTGGAGGGCTGGGGCTGGCGGTTGCCGTTCATCTTCGGTCTGCTGGTCGGCCCGGTAGGTTTCTACATCCGCCGCCATCTGGATGAGACGCCCGAGTTCGTCGCCGAGCAAAAGAAGACGACGATCGACCCGCAAGCTTCCTTCAAAGCGCAGTGGATCAACCTGCTGCTTGCGGTGGGCGTGGTGGCGCAATCGACTGTGTCGGTGTACGTGTTGCAGCTCTACATGCCTACGTACGCCGTCAAGCAGTTGCACCTGCCGGCGGCTCAGTCGTTCGCGGTGGTCGTGCTCAACGGCGGGCTGCAGTTCTTGCTCTCGCCGGTGATGGGCGCGCTGTCGGATCGCATTGGCCGTATCCGCATCATGCTCACCACGTCAGTGCTGATGATGCTGCTGATTTATCCGATGTTTGCGCTGTTGCGCGTGTATCCGACCATCGGCGCGCTGCTGGCCTTGCAAGCCGTGTCGGGTATCTTCAAAGCGGCGTATTCGGGCCCGATGCCGGCACTGATGTCGGAGATCTTTCCCACGCGCGTGCGCTCGACCGGCCTGTCGCTCGGCTACAGCCTGGGCGTGACGCTGTTCGGTGGGTTCGCGCCGTTCATCGTCACGTGGCTGATCCACACCACGGGCGATACGCTGGCACCGAGCTACTACGTGCTGACGGCGGCCGTGGTGAGCGGCATCTCGCTGACGGTCATCGCGCTGCGTCGTCGCAGGCAAGCGCACGCTGGCTGAGCATTTACGCTTTCTTTACGCCGCGTCATGCCCCTTTTTCACGCTTTTTACGAGCGAATCGATACGGTGTCGTCATGTTCAACGACATGGCGACGCAGGCCGTCGCCACCTCATCATGGCGCGATCGATGCTCCTGTCTTCGCTGGTTCCGCAGTTGCTGCCACCCTCTCCGGCGACGATGCCTCACGCGGTTTCCATGCCGGCACGCCAATACGTCTGCCTGCGCGTGACGGTGCCCGGCGATGCGCCGCACGCGATTCGCCGGCAGTTGCACGCGGTGCTCGGCGACACGCTTGGGCTGTACATCGTCCGGCATGACGCTCGCCGCAAGGCCATCACGGTGGATCTGGAACTGGCCCATGCAGACGTGGATGCGGTAATCGGCGCGCTGCTGCGTGGCCTGCCCAGTGCCACGCTGGGCCGCATCACGCCGCTGTGCATGTCGCACAAACGCGCGCTCGCGTCGCTGCACTGAGGCGCGCCATGTTCTCGGGAATCTGGATTCCGTTGGTCACACCGTTTCACCGCGATCACGTCGACACCGCTGCGCTGCGCCGATTGGTGCGCCATTACCAAAGCGCGGGTGTGTCGGGTTTCGTTGCACTGGGCACGACGGGGGAAGCCGCGCTGCTCTCGCAAATCGAACGCTATACCGTGCTGGAGGCCATCGCCGACGCTTGCGGCGATCGCACGCCCTTCCTGATAGGCGTGGGCGCGGCCGACACGCGCGAGGTCTGCGCGCAAATCCGACACTACGAGCATTGGAACAGCGCGGGCTACCTGGTGCCACCGCCTTACTACGTCTGCCCGTCGCAGGCGGGATTGCGCTGGCATTACGCGCAAGTGGCCGCCAGCACGGCCCGCCCGGTGGTGCTCTACAACGTGCCCAAACGCACGGGCGTCTCGATCGCGCCGCAGACCGCGCTGGTGCTGGCAGAGCAGCCCAACATCGTCGCCATCAAGGAATGTGTGGCCGAGCATTTCGGCGCGTTGCAAGGCGGGCCGCTGGATGTGTTGAGCGGAGATGACAGCGCGCTGCTCGATTGCCTGGCACATGGCGGCACGGGCGGCATCCTGGCCGGTGCGCATCTGCGGCCTGAGCTATTCGTGGCACTTGTTGCGCACCATCGCGCGGGTCGCATCGACGAAGCCCGGCGGTTGGCCGACGCCCTCGCGCCGTTGGCGGCGCTGCTGTTTGCGGAGCCAAACCCGGCGCCGGTCAAAGCGTTGTTGTCCGCGCAGGGAAGCATTGGCGCAGATACGCGCGCGCCGATTCTGCCGGTGTCAGAATCGCTGCACCGGCGCCTGATGACAGCGATGCACACGCTGGAAAACGTCGATGCAGATTGCCCGCTGCGACTGGCCTAGATACCGAGAGGGCCGTTCAGGCGCCCTTGTACCAAGCCGCGTTGAACGGCGCGCCATGGCGCATGTAACGCGCGCCGCGATGATGACGACGTGCGTTGGCGGGTGCCGGCGCGTCGTTGTCTTCCAGCGTCTCGCGTTCGGCCACGGTGCGGGCGCGCGGCGGCTGCACTTGCGAGTACACGCGCTGCTCCATCCGGTCACGCGCTGCCGCAACGCGGTCGGGCGATGCGGGTTGCGTAGCCGCTTCCGTGGGTGCAGATGCGGCGGTCGGCGACGGTGTCGCTGCGTTGGCAGGCCCGGCGGCCATGGCAACGCTCATCGCGTCGCCGGCCTGCGCGGCCGTAGGCGTGCGGCTGGCGAGGCTCTTCACCCAGGGCGCGTGGTACATCCCAACGTAAATCGCCCCCGTCACAGCAATCAACGCGGCTGCAACGCTGCTGAATGCGCCGCCGACTACGGCACTCGACACGCGCCCCCACCACGGCTTGCGCTCGGCAGCGGCCTGCTCCACGTCCGACACCTCGGTCGGGTCAACATGGGTGGCAGCCAGATGCGACGGCTCCGTCGCGTCTGGCGGTTGAGCAGTGATCGAAGCGGGCAAGCGCATGGTGAGAACTCGAGATCATGGATCGGCAGCGTCGTCTTCTGCCGAACGTTATTCGGGAACCGCCCCATGTCACCTGTGTGACAGCCGGACGGAGGATGAGCAGCCATGGTTAGCAAGTTTCCTGCCGGGGATGGTGCGGTGCCACAAATTGCCGCCAAGCCTTGTCAATCCTAGCCCCGGCTTTTCGCACCGACGATTCGGCAGCACGGCGGCATGCCCGTACATACGCACAGCAGGTAGACTTTGCAAAGTTTACCGGGTGTGACGCCCGGACTGACCCTGCCCTACTAGCCTTACAGGCCTCTCAAGGAGAACACCGTGCGTTGGGATGACATGCGCGAAAGCAATAACGTCGAGGATGAGCGCGCGTCTTCGGGCGGCGGCTTCGGTGGCGGCGGCATGCGGCTGGGCATCGGCGGCATCGCGATCGTGGCCGTCGTGGGCTTGCTGATGGGCAAGAACCCGCTGGAAATCCTCAGTATGGTGATGCAGGTGTCGCAGAACGCGCCAACGCAATCCGCGCAACACAGCCCCGCCCGGCCCAGCGGAGAAACCGACAACGACCGCAGCAAGCAATTGGTTTCGCACGTGCTGGGCGACACCGAAGACACCTGGACGCAACTGTTCAAGCAAGCCGGCCGCGCATACCAGCCGCCCAAGCTCGTGCTGTTCCGCCAGGGCATCCGCTCAGGCTGCGGCGACGCCACTTCGGCCGTTGGCCCGTTCTATTGCCCGGCCGACACCAAGGTCTACCTTGACCTCGGCTTCTTCGATGAATTGCGCCGCAAATTCGGCGCCCCGGGCGACTTTGCCGCCGCGTACGTCGTCGCGCACGAGGTTGGGCACCACGTGCAAAACCTGCTGGGCGTGTCGGAGAAGGTCAGTCGCGCCCAGGCCGGCAAATCGCAGGCTGGGGCGAATGCGCTGTCGGTCAAGCTGGAGCTGCAGGCCGATTGCCTTGCCGGCGTGTGGGGCCACTTTGCGCAGCAACGCGGCCTGCTTGAGCGCGGCGACCTGGAGCAGGCGCTGACCGCCGCGCATGCCATCGGCGACGACACGCTGCAGCGCAACGCCGGCCGCAGCGTCACGCCCGACGCCTTCACGCACGGCACGTCAGAGCAGCGCATGCACTGGTTCCGCCAGGGCTTCGATGGCGGCGACCTTCGCCAGTGCGATACCTTCCGCTCCGGAGCGAATGCCTGATCGCAGATCAGCGCCCACCCGCGCAATCCAGCAGCGCGCCCGTCACGTAAGACGCCGCATCGGAGAGCAGCCAGACGATGGTCTCGGCCACTTCCTGCGGCGTGCCGGGCCGGCCGATCGGCGTGGCGCTGCCCAGGCGCTGCGCGCGATCGGGCTGGCCGCCTGAGGCGTGGATATCGGTCTCGATCAAGCCGGGGCGCACGGCATTGACGCGCACGCCATCGCGCCCGAGTTCACGCGCCAGCCCCAGCGTCATGGTGTCGACGGCACCCTTTGAGGCGGCGTAGTCGACATATTCGTGCGGCGACCCCAGGCGCGACGCCGCCGACGACACATTCACCACCGAACCGCCCACGCCACCGCGCGACGTCGACAGCCGCCGCGACGCCTCGCGCGCTACCAGAAAGGCACCCAGCACATTCGTCTCGAACATCGTGCGCAGCCGGTGCGTGGTCATGTCGGCCACGTCCTGAGCCTCCGCCACGATGCCGGCGTTGTTGACCACGCCATGCAGCGCGCCGAAGCGCCCCGTCGCAGCCTCGAATAGCGCAATCACATCTTCATCGTTCGACACATCACCCTGCACCGCCAGCGCGTGGCCGCCGGCCTGTTCGATGAGCCCCACCGTCTCTTCCGCCGCCTGCCGGTTGCCGCGATATTGCAGCGCGACAGACCAGCCGCGTTGCGCACACAGCACCGCCGTGGCGCGACCGATACCCCGGCTCCCGCCGGTAATGACGATGGTCTTGGACATGCCGATCTCCCGATGTGTTGTTGTGTTCGCAATTGTGCCGAGATGCCGAGTTTTTGGCATCGAGGGATGTGTCCGAATCCGGCGAACCCATGCGACCCGACAGGGCTAGACTAGCCGCCAGGTTCCCCGATCACCACCATGCATCTCGACCACAACGCCTGCTACCACGCCGTGCAATCACGCGACCGTCGCTTTGACGGCTGGTTCTTCGTCGGTGTGACATCCACCGGCGTATATTGCCGCCCCGTTTGCGCCGTCCGCACGCCGCTGGAGAAGAACTGCCGCTTCTTCACCACGGCAGCCGCAGCGGAGCGCGCGGGCTTTCGGCCGTGCCTGCGCTGCCGGCCGGAACTGGCGCCGGGGCACAGCCTGGCCGAGATGTCGTCGAGCCTCGCGCGCGCCGCCGCCCGCATGATCGACGAAGGCTTTCTGCAAGAGCACGACTTGGCCGCGCTGGCTGCAGCCGTGGGCGTGACCGACCGCCACTTGCGCCGCATCTTCCGCGCCGAGTTCGACGTCTCGCCGATCGAGTACGCGCAAACGCAGCGCCTGCTGCTAGCCAAACAGCTGCTGACCGATACCGCCATGCCCGTCGGCGATGTCGCCTTTGCGGCCGGCTTCGGGAGCGTGCGCCGGCTGAACAGCGGCTTTACCGAGCACTACGGCTTTGCGCCCACGCGCCTGCGCTCGCGCACGACGGCACCGCGCGCCGAAGACGGCCCCACGCTCATGCTGGGCTATCGCCCACCGTTTGCGTGGCAGGCGTTGCTCGAGTTTCTGCGGGCACGTGCGGTCGATAGCGTCGAAGTGGTCGACGCCGACAGCTACGCACGCACGATCACCGTCGACTACGCCGGCGCGCGGCACATCGGCTGGCTTCACGCGCGCAATGTGCCGCAACGCCATGCGGTGGCGCTCACGCTGTCGCCCAGCCTGCTGCACGCCATGCCGCCCGTGCTGGCCCGCGCGCGGCGGCTGTTCGACCTCGATTGCCGGCCCGATCTGGTGGACGCTCACCTCGGCACGCTTGCTGCCGAAACGCCTGGCCTGCGGGTGCCGGGCGCTGTCGACGGCTTCGAGATTGCCGTGCGTGCCATCACCGGGCAGGTCATTTCGCTGGTGCAGGCGCGGCGCATTCTCGGGCGCATGACTGCCGCATATGGCGTGCCGTTGCCGCAATCGCGCGAAGGGCTGTCGATGGCGTTTCCAGGCGCTGCCGCACTGGCAAAAATTGATGCGCAAGCGCTGTCCGCGCAGACCGGTCTGCAAGCCAGCCGCGCCGCCGCCGTCGTCGAACTCGCCCGCGCCATCGATAGCGGGAGCCTACGGCTCGAACCGCTGGTGCCGCTCGCCCCCACGCTGGCTGCCTTGCAAGCGCTGCCCGGTGTCGGCGAATGGACAGCGCAATACGTCGCCATGCGCGCATTGGGCTGGCCGAACGCATTTCCGCTGGGCGATTACGTCCTGCGCAAACGGCTCGCCGATGGCGAAGGCGCGCTTCCCACCCGCCGTGCCATGGTCGAGCGCGCCGAACCGTGGGCGCCCTGGCGCGCGTATGCCGCCATGCATCTCTGGCACCGCGAGGATGCGCTCACCCCGCCTGCATCGAGTTGACGAACTGACGAATCGACCGCCATGTACCGCCACACCTTTGCCTGCCCACTCGGCGATCTGTTGTTGACCGCCACCGACACCCACCTGACCGGCGCGTTCTTTCCCGGCCAGAAGACGATTCCCGCAAACGCCGCGCGCATGTCGCCGGGCGCGGAGGTGCCAGTCATCCGCGAGGCGCAGGCGCAGTTCACCGCCTACTTTGCCGGGAAGTTGCACGACTTTGATCTGCCGATGGCGCCTGAGGGCACACCGTTTCAGCAAGACGTCTGGCGCCTGCTGTGCGACATCGCGTTCGGCGGCCGAACCACCTACGGCCAGATCACCGCGCGCCTGGGTCTCACGCGCGAACATGCGCGCGCGGTGGGCACGGCCGTGGGCCGCAACCCGATCTCGATCGCCATCCCGTGCCACCGTGTGGTCGGCGCGGATGGCGCGCTCACGGGCTATGCCGGCGGCTTGCCACGCAAGGCCGCGCTACTGCGGCTCGAAGGACACCCCGCGCGGGTTGGCGAACGCCTGCCCATGGCCGACGACGACCGACAAGGCACGCTGGCACTTCTGTCTGCATAAAACCCAAATCGCGCGGACAATGCGCGCACACCGCCCCATAACGATAACGAGCCCCTTCATGCGCCGCTCCGATGTGCTTGAACTTCTCACCCTGGCTGCCCTATGGGGCGGCTCCTTCCTGTTCATGCGCGTAGCAGCGCCGTCGTTCGGGCCCGTTGCGCTCATTGCCCTGCGCGTGGCGATTGCCTCGTGCTTCCTCGTCCCGATACTGACCTTGCGCGGCGGCATGGGCGCCCTGCGCACGCACTGGCCGCATCTGCTGGCCGTGGGCGTGCTGAACTCGGCCATCCCGTTCTGCCTGTTCGCCTATGCCGAACTCACCCTCACGGCAGGCTTCACTTCGGTGCTGAATGCGGCGGCCCCGTTGTTTGCGGCCATCGTCGCGTTCACATGGCTGGGCGAGCGAATGTCGTCGCTGCGCGTGCTCGGATTGGCGATCGGCTTCATGGGCGTCATCGTGCTGGTGGGCGGGTCGTCTGTCATCGACGCAAAACAAGGCGGCGTGGCGGTAGCCGCGGCGCTGTCGGCCACCGTGCTGTACGGCGTGGCCAGCAGCTACACCAAGCGCTTCCTGACCGGCGTGCCGCCCCTGGCCGTGGCGACCGGCAGCCAATTGGCCGCCGCCATCGTGCTCGCACCACTGGCCTATTGGCTGTGGCCCGCGCACACGCCCACCGGCAGCGTGTGGCTGCATGTCATCGCCTTGGGTATCGCATGCACGGGCGTCGCCTACATCCTTTTCTTCCGCCTTGTCGCACACGTGGGGCCGACGCGCGCGGTATCGGTCACCTTCCTGATCCCGGTGTTTGGCGTGCTGTGGGGCATCCTGTTCCTGGGCGAGCAGCTGACGCTCAACATGGTGATCGGCTGCGCGGTGATCCTGCTCGGCACGTCGCTGTCGACCGGCGTGTTCGCACCACGCAAAAAGGCCCCTGCAAATGCGGCAACCGCTGCAAAGGATAAGGATTCGCTTTTGCGTTCCGGCCGCTGAATGGCCGCGTTGATCGTGCCCCGCAGGGTTGGGGCACCACACTGCGCCGGTCAAAACCCGCTTGAAGTCGACGCTTAAATCTGCAGTTGAATCCGCGAGCAATGCTGGTTATGTCATCTTCGCCCCACATTGCGAAGGATTTTTCCGCTGATTCTTGCAGCGCGAGAAAACGTTGGCGTCGCCCCGATAAATAGCCGATTTGTAATGAATACCCTGCCGCTTTGACGCCCATGCAATTTATTCAATGGCGCCAGCATTGGCTCTGTAGCTCGATTTAAAAAATCTGCAAAACTGAAGTAGACAGCTGAAACATCGACCAGCGCGCACTCGATCTTAACGATCCGATAATCCGAATTGAGAAACTTGCATCATCGAAATCGGATTTCCGTGCGCGTTGCGCAGATTTTCTTTGTTATGCTCGCCATCGGTCGATGAGGGGCGTGCAAGGGAACGGCATATTTGCTGCAAAGCAGCCGAATTCCCAATTGCCGGCGGGTTCTCCGCTGCACAGCCGACTAAGCACGCTCCATCAAATACGTTGGATACACGCATGCTGGACGTCTACCTGAATAAGCATCTGATCGGTCAGCTATCGTGCGGCCGCAGCGGTTGGGCGTTCGAATACGATTCTCGCTGGCAGGCCTCGTCGCAGGGCTTTGATCTGAGCCCGCACCTGCCGCGCACCGCCGGCAATATCGCCGACACGGCAAAAGCCCAGCCGGTGCGCTACTTCTTTGAATACCTGCTGCCCGAACCGGCACGCAACACGCCCAAGGCTGCTGCCGCGGCGCTGGAGCATCTCGCGCAAGCGGCGCCGCATCTGGATGGCCCGCTGGCCCTGGTGCCCGCCGGCCTTAAACCATGCAGCGGGCGCGCCGACGGGCTGTCCGAACGCGATCTCGTGCTGCAGTTCCAGCAAACCATCGGACGCCCGCCCCGCAGCACACCACTGCATGTGGCCGAACCTCGCGCGCGCTACGGCCCCGACGCTGCTGCGACGTCCGAAGAAATCAGCCTGCCCTTCCTGGCCTCAAATGGCCTGCCGGTGTCGATGTGGCTCGGGCGGTTTTCCGCGCCGGCCAATGCCGCGCAATCGAGCCACTTCGTTCGGCTGGATCTGGGCGAAGGCGCGCACTTGCCGTACGCCACCATCAACCACTGCTGGGCGACGCTATTGGGCCGCAGCATCGGGCTGGACACGCCGTTCATCGGTCTGCGCCAGTTTCCCGAAACGGCCGCCGTTGTGCAGCGCCTTGATCGCACCCTGCGCTGCAAGAGCGACGATACGGCGCTGGTGCAGGCACGCTATGTCGTCTCGGCGGTGCAACTGCTGGGGCTTTCACCCAAGCACCGCTTCCTGCCGATTACAGTCGAGCAGGTCGCGCAATGCGCGAGCCTGTGCGCGGACCCAGCTTCCGCCACGGCCGCGCTGTTCCGCTGGATGGTGTTCTGCCTGCTGATCGGCGGGCGCAATGCATCGGCCGGCACACTGCACTTCCACATCGGTGCGGACGGCGTCCGCCTTGCGGCGCACGACCACCTCTTCTGCGCGGCGGTTTACGCCAACGAATGGAATGCCGATGAACTGTCGCCAGATGCGCAAGCACGCTATGAGGCCATCGACCAGGACGCCCTTCTCGCCCTGGCCGATCATCTTGGCTACGACGCCAGCCAGGCGCGCCGCGAATTGCTGCGGCTGATCAGCATGCTGGCGCCGCAGTCTTCATTCGTGGCGACGCATCTGTCACAGGCGCTCGGGCATTCGCCGACACGCGCGGCGGAGATCGATTTCCTCGCGCGCATTCACCGGCATGTGTCAGAGACAGCACGGCGACTGGGCGGCAAGACCGCCGAAGTCTGAAACTCAAGCGCGAGGCTTGGGCCGCCAGCAAACTTAGAGCGCGGCCAAGCTGACCGTGCCATAGCGCGCATAGCCGTGCGCGGCCAGCGTATCCATGGCCTCGGCTTCTGCGCGGGCAAATGTCAGCGCGAGCGTATCGGGGCTTCCTGCCCCGCTGACGAAGGCCTGATAGGCCGCGAACGCTTCGCGCGGTGACACACCACTGCGTTCAAGCACGCGCTGCGCGGCCTCAAGCGCCGCACGAATCGCCGTCTCCCCGGGCGGGGCATCGCAAAACGCTAGCTGTAGACAAGACGTCGTCGGATTCATCCGCGTTTCGATGTTCGGTTCACTGGAACAGCACACCTGACCCAGTCTAGGAAAGCGCCTACCGAGTGCCAAGCGTGGCGCTCGCCCCTGAGCGTGTTCCACCCACCGCGAATGATCGACCTCGGGATGCCCCCGGGTGCACATGCCGTGAATCGCGTTGCATAATCGAATCGATTGACGAAGCAACGACTTTGTTGGCGCCCCCATAACGACAGGAGACATCCAATGATCACGCCCCCCATCCGGCTGAAACGTACTGCGCTCGCCTGGCTTCTGGCCAGTGCAGCCTTGCCGACGTTCGCGCAGATTCCGTTCAGCTCTGGCGGCGCGTCATCCACGGCTGCGCAAGCCGGGGTGGCCACGGTCGGCGGGATCGACGTGGCGCAGATCAAGCCGGCGGTGGACGCGGCGGTGAATGCTGAATACGGTCAGCTCGACTTGCTCTACAAAGACATTCATGCGCATCCGGAACTGGCGTTTCAGGAAACGCGCACTGCAGCCACGCTGGCCGAGCAGATGCGCAAGATCGGCTTTGACGTGACCGAGCACGTGGGCAAGACGGGCGTGGTCGCGGTCTATCGCAATGGCGCAGGCCCGACGATCCTGGTGCGCACCGAACTCGACGCGCTGCCGATGGAAGAGAAAACCGGCCTGCCCTACGCCAGCCACGTCCACACGAAATGGCGCGGCGAAGACGTGGGCGTGGCGCATAGCTGCGGGCACGACGTGCACATGGCGTCGTGGGTCGGCACGGCCAAGACGCTGGTGTCACTCAAGGACCGCTGGCACGGCACGTTGGTGTTCGTCGCGCAACCTGCCGAGGAAACCGTGACGGGCGCGCAAAGCATGATCGACGACGGCTTCTTCAAGCGCTTTCCCAAGCCCGACTATGCGTTTGCGCTGCACACGGGCCCGGGGCCGTACGGTTCGATCGTCTTCAACAGCGGTCCGATCACGTCCAACTCCGACGGGCTGGAGATTACGTTCAAAGGCCGCGGCGGCCATGGCTCTGCACCCGACAAGACCATCGACCCGGTGATGATGGCGGCGCGCTTCGTGGTCGATCTGCAAAGCGTGATCAGCCGAGAGAAAGATCCGCAGGAATTTGGCGTGGTGAGCATCGGCGCCATCCAGGGTGGCAGCGCCGAGAACATCATCCCGGACAGCGTGCTGCTGCGCGGCACGATCCGTTCATACAAGCCGGCGGTGCGCCAGAAGATGCTCGACGGCATCCGCCGCACGGCCAAGGCCGTCACCGAGATGTCGGGTGCGCCGGACGCCGACATCAAGATCACCGAGGGCGGCAAGGCCGTCAACAACGACCCGACGGTGGTCGCCCGCACCGAGGCGATGTTCAAGACCGCCTTTGGCAACGACCGCGTTCTGCGCGTGCCGCCCATCACGGCTAGCGAAGATTTCTCGGCGTTTGTTGACGCGGGCATCCCGTCAATGTTCTTCTTCATCGGCGTGAACGATCCGCAGACGTTCTTTGCCTCGCTCAAGCCGGGCGCCAAGCCGCTGCCGACCAATCATTCACCGCTGTTCGCGCCCGTGCCGGAACCGTCCATCAAGACGGGCGTGACGGCAATGTCGCTGGCGGTGCTCAATGCGCTGCAATGGAACAAGGCGTCGGGCCAGTAAGCCGGCGTTGATAGGGGGCGCGGCCCGTCTTGGCTGCCGAAGCGGCCGCGCTTTTGATTTTTCCGGAGGGGATTCCATGTTGAACCGTTTCATCCGCACCAGCGCCCTGCTGCTGTGCGCCTGCGCCGCGGCACCCGCCCTGGCGCAAACCACGCCCGCCAACCCGGCCACCAACCGTCTCGACGAGATCATCGCGCGCGGCACGCTGCGCGTCGGCACCACCGGCGACTACAAGCCCTTCACCTACAAGAACCCCGCCGATGGCCACTTTATCGGCCTGGACGTCGAGATGGGCGAGCGGCTGGCCAAGGCACTCGGCGTGAAGCTGGAAATCGTGCCGACCACGTGGTCGACGCTGATGCAGGACTTTGCGGCTGACCGCTACGACATCGCCATGAGCGGGGTGTCGGTCACGCTGGAGCGGCAAAAGAAGGCGTTCTATTCGATCCCGTATCAGCGCGATGGCAAGACGCCGATCACGCGTTGCGAGAACCAGTCGAAATATCAGACGCTTGCGCAGATCGACCAGCCGAATGTGCGCGCGGTGGTCAACCCGGGCGGCACCAACGAGAAATTCGCGCGCGAGCATCTGAAGCAGGCGCAGATTCGCGTGTATCCGGACAACGTCACGATCTTCAACGAGATCGTCGCCGGCCGTGCAGACCTGATGATGACCGACGCGGTGGAAACCAAGCTGCAGCAGAAGCTGCACCCGGAGCTGTGCGCCGTGCACCCCGAAGCGCCGTTCGATTTCTCTGAGAAGGCCTACTTGCTGCCACGCGACGTGGTGTTCAAGAACTTCGTCGACCAGTGGCTGCGGCAGACCGCCGAGAGCGGTGAATTCGCCAAGCGCTTTGATGCGTGGCTGGCGTATCCGTGGAATACGGCGGCTAAGTAAGGTGCTATGCCCGTGCGGCGCGCCTGGCAGCGCCGCCCATTAGCAGCACGAGGCACACGCCGTTAAGCAGCGCGCCAAGCAGCCAGACCGTGCCGGACCATACCGGCGCGGTCATCGCATACACCGCCGTGGCCGCCAGCGGGCCGATCATGGCGGCCACGCTGGCGAGGCTGGCCAGCGCGCCCTGCAACTCCCCCTGCTCATGGTCACCGACCTGCCGCGAGAGCATTGCCTGCAGCGCCGGCATGCCGATCTCGGCCATGCACAGCACCACCATGGTCGGGTAGACCATCCAGCCGGCGCTGATCCAGGCCATCGCCGCAAAGCCGGCCACATCCATCATCACGCTCAGCACAACGGCGCGGCGCTCGCCCAGCGCGCGTGAAATCGGCCCTGTCAGAAATGCCTGCGCCAGCGCATGCATCAGCCCATAAGCCGCCAATGACAAGCCGGCGGCGCGCGTGTCCCAGCCGAAATGCGCCGCGAGACCGTCAGGCGGCGGCGCTTCGAAAAACAGAAAGCCGAGATGATGCCGTGGAAGTGCGCGCTTGCAGCGTCGCGCGGTGCTCAGGCGAAAGCCGCCAGCAAGCTTAGTGGAGGCTGGCCGGATCGCCGTGTTGCAGGGCCAGCGCGTCACGCAGCAGTGCGTCGGTCATGTCGCGACCCAGGAGCGCCGGGTCAAAGCGCGCGGAGAAACGCGTCGAGCAGGACTCCACCTGCAACACCACCTGTCCCGGCGGCAGCAGTTCGATGTCGACGTGGATGACCTCGTCGTCTTCGGTAAAGGAATGCAGCAGCGTGAGTGCGCGGTAGCCGTCAGCGCGTTCCACGGCGGTTTCCGTCCAGGACGGCGCCAGCAGCGCGCAATTCACCAGCGTTTCGGGCTCGTCAGGGCGATACAGGTGCAGGCCCATCATGGTCGAGGCGGCATCGGCCACGCCGGACCATTCGGCTGCAGGAATCAGATCACCGAGCAGGCGAATGTCGTCGACCGCGGCGTCCGTCTGAACGAAAGCGGCGCCCAGGAAAAAGGCGGTCTCGTCGCGGAAACCACCCGCCACGGTGTTGCGCCACAGGCGGTGGCTGCTCTTGCTGCCAAGCGCCACTTGCGACAGCACCTTGGCCGCACGCGCACCATCTGCGCCCGACCACTGGTCTACCGCGCCATGCGAGAACAGGCGATCGGCCATCACCAAACCCACACCTTCAGGCAGCACGCGCTCTTTCAGCCAGTTGGCCAGGACGTGCACACCGCTGAACGGCATGTCCGGACGCCCGATCGCATGCGCTCGCACGCGACCGTTTTCCGGCACGTGGAACGGCATGGCAAACAGCCTCGCCTGATAAGCGACGCCGTCAATCTCGAAACGGGCGATGGAAGCGGTGGTGATGGACATGATGACCTTCCTGCTGCAAGGGGCGGAAAACGCCGCCCGTACCTGCATCAACGACCATCCACGCCGAATGTTTAGCCGCCACATGGGGGGCTGAGGGGAGGGGAATCCCCATGCCTGTAATGCGACGCAACAATCAGAGGACTGCGAGGCAGGAATTTTTTGCCGCGCCAACCGTCACACCTTCGCATTAAGGGTTATCCCGCATCTCACATTTCCATGTCAATTCAATGACTTATGTGCAGATTGCGGTGTTTGAAGGGCCACAATTGTTCTTCTTTTTTGAACAAAGAGTTTAATAGAACTGCTTTTTTACCCTCCGAGCAACGACTAAGCTTATGCCATCGCGTTACCGCACCGCAGCGAAACTGCCTTGCGGCAATGCTCACCCCCCTGTTGTGGAGTTCACCATGAAAACCAAGAACCTGATTCTCGCCTCCCTGATCGCTGTTGCCGCTGTTCCCGCCTTTGCTGCCGGCGTGCAACGCCAAGACCCGTACACCAACGGCCAAGCCGTGACGAAGTCCGATCCTTACACCGATGGTGCCCGCAAGGCTGACGTCTACACCGACGGCGCCGTGCGCAAGGCTGACCCGTACACCGATGGCGCTCTGCGCAAGGCCGATCCGTACACCGACGGCGCCCTGGTCGGCAAGGCTGACCCGTTCAGCGACGGCCAATAAGTCGTCCATCCGCTGTGCGCATCACCCGTATCACTCTCCCTCCCCGATGCCGGGTGCCCCAGTTGGCGCCGGCACCGGCTTACTGAAGCGGCCTTTGTGGCCGCTTTTTTTTCGCCTACACCCGCAGAGTTCACATGGCGAGCACGGATTTTTCCTCCCTCAAGGCTCCGGGCGCGCGTCCGATAAAAGAGAATGCATCCATTGGCGGGCCGCCTTTCCTTGAACCCGTTGCGCAAAACGTGCCTCGCCACGGACTGATCTCTGAATATCAACATGCGCAAGCGCATCGCCATCGAACACCTGCGGGTGGGCATGTACCTCGACGAATTTGTCGGCTCGTGGCTGGAGCACCCGTTCTGGCGGGCCCGCTTTCGCGTGGAAGACGCCGCCCAATTGCAGCGCCTGCGTGCCAGCGGCGTACGTGAGGTGTGGATCGACACCACGCGGGGCACCGACGTGGCCGCCGTCAATGCGGCACCTCCGGCGCCTGAAGTCCCGGCACCGCCCGCCTGCCCGGCCGACGCCAACATCGCGCCACGCCCCATCACATATGCGGAAGAAATGCGCCGCGCCGCCCGTCTCATCAGCAAGGCCGAGGTGGCCGTGCAGGCCATGTTTGCCGACGCGCGCATGGGCCGCACGATCGAAGCGCGCGACGCACTGCCGTTGGTGGAGGCCATTTCCGGCTCGGTCGACCGACACCCGAGCGCACTAACGAGCCTCGTGCGCCTGAAAGCTAAAGACCGCTACACCTTCCTGCACTCCGTGGCCGTGTGCGCGCTCATGGTGTCGCTGGGCCGCCAGTTGGGACTGTCCGATGACGAAGTCCGCGACGCCGGCCTGGCCGGCCTGCTGCATGACATCGGCAAGATCGCGATTCCGCCCGAGGTGTTGAACAAGCCCGGCGCCCTGACCGATGCTGAATTCCGCCACGTGATCGTCCACCCGCAGGCGGGCCACGACATCCTCGCCGGCGACAGCAGCATGCGCGACATCGCGCTCGACGTCTGCCTGCACCATCACGAGCGCATGGACGGCACCGGCTATCCGCACAAGCTGGCTGGCGAAGGCATCTCGCTATTTGCGCGCATGGGCGCCATCTGCGACGTGTACGACGCGGTCACGTCCGACCGCCCGTACAAGAAAGCGTGGGAAGCCGCCTACGCTGTGCAGCGCATGGTCGAATGGCGCGGCAACCATTTCGACCCGATGGTGTTCAACGCCTTCGTCAAAAGCGTGGGCATCTATCCGGTGGGCTCGCTGGTCCGGCTGCGTTCGGGCCGGCTGGCGGTGGTCATGCATCACGTGCCGGGTGCGTTGCTCACGCCCACGGTCAAGGTATTCTTCTCGATATCGTCGGGCACGCGGATTGCGCCCGAACTCATCGATCTGGCGCAGACCGGCGACCAGATCGTCTCGCGAGAAGAACCCCGCGACTGGGGCCTGACCGACCTCAACGAACTTTGGATACACGGCGACTGATCCGTAGTCCCTTTCTGTGGCGCTTGCTGGCATGGCTTGCGCTGGGTTGGCTGACGTGCAGCGCATCGGCCTTCGCTGAACCATCACTGCGGATCGGCTCCAAACGCTTCACCGAGTCGTACGTGCTGGGCGAAATCCTCACGCAGACCGCGAGCCCGCGCGGCCCCGCCGAACACGTACCGGGCCTGGGCAACACCGCCATCGTCTTCGCCGCGCTCAAGAACGGCAGCATCGACGTCTACCCGGACTACCTCGGCACCATCGCCGCTGAAATCCTGCACCTGCCCGCGGACCAGGCTGCCAACCCCGATCAGGCCGCGCTGCTGGCCGAGGTGAACCGTGGCCTCGCCCCGATGGGCCTGGCGGCAGGCGTGCCACTCGGCTTTGAAGACACCTACGCGCTTGCCATGCGCAACGCCGATGCCGAACGCGAACACATCCGCACGCTCGCTGATCTGGCGACGCACCCAGCGCTACGGCTTGGCCTGTCGCACGAATTTCTCGGCCGCGCCGACGGCTGGCCGGCCATTGCTCGGCATTACAAGCTGCCGCAACACCCGACCGGCCTCGACCATGGCGTCGCCTACGACGCGCTGCGCGCCAGCCAGGTCGACGTGATCGACATCTATTCCACCGATGCCAAGATCCGCCGCGAACACCTGCGTGTGCTCGAAGACCCCGCACACGTCTTTCCGCGCTACGACGCCGTGCTGCTCTACCGCGCCGACGTTGCGCAACGGCACCCGGCCCAATGGCAGGCCATCAGCGCACTCGCTGGGCGCATCCAGCGCGACGACATGGTGGCGATGAACGCGGCGGTTGAACTCGAAGGCCAGTCGTTCTCGCAAGCCGCGCGGCGGTTTCTCACTGGGCATGGCAGCACGCCGGCCGCGACGCCGGCTCATGCATTCTTCACCCGGCTGACGGACGGCCTTGGGCGGCTCACGCAACGGCATCTCATGCTGGTGGGTATTTCCACTGGCGTTGCCGTGCTGCTGGGCGTGCCGCTGGGTCTCGTGGCCGCACGTCGCCGAATCAAGCAACCGATCCTTGCCGTCGTGGGCGTGCTGCAGACGATTCCATCACTGGCCTTGCTCGCGATGCTCATCCCCATCGTCGGGTCGATTGGCGTGGTGCCGGCGCTGATTGCGCTGGCGGTCTACGCGCTGTTGCCCATTGTGCGCAACACCATCGTCGGGCTGGAGCAGGTGCCCGACGGCTTGCGCGATGCGGCATTGGCGCTGGGGTTCACGCCGTCGCAGCGCACGCACGTGGTGGATCTGCCACTGGCGCTGCCGGTCATCCTGGCCGGCGTCAAAACCGCCGCGGTCATCAGCGTGGGCACGGCGACCATCGCGGCGTTCATCGGTGCCGGCGGCTATGGCGAGCGCATCGCCACCGGCCTCGCACTCAACGACAGCGCAACGCTGCTCGCGGGCGCCATCCCCGCTGCGGTGCTGGCGCTGCTCGTGCAGGGCGCATTCGAGGTGGTTGAATGGTGGCTGCGCCGACGCGGCAGCAGCACCCCGCTCCGCTGACGAGCGCGCGCGTGGGCCTTCCATTACCATCGCGGTCATTCCAGCCGCCTTGCACGCCCCGCTTATGACAACGCTTCCGTTTTCCACTGCCCTGCTCGTCGCCGCGGCCGGCGTTTATGCCGGCGCCCAGAATGCCCTCGCGGGCGGCGGGTCGTTCATCACGTTTCCGGCCTTGCTGCTGGCGGGGCTCAACCCGCTGGGCGCCAACATGACGTCGACGATCGCGCTGTTCCCCAGCCAGATCACCTCATCGATTGCCGGGCGCAAACTGGCCGGCGGCGTCGATGCTGGCGAACATCACCTCTCGCTCAAGCAGCTCATTGTCATCAGCCTGGTGGGCGGCGTGCTTGGCGCGCTGTTGCTGCTGGCAACGCCGCCATCGTTCTTTGCCAGGCTCGTGCCGTATCTCGTGCTGTTTGCAACGAGCGTGTTTGCGTGGGGCAGCTTCCGCCGCAAGCCGCTGCACGCAGCCTCCGGCATGTCGACCACCGCGCTGGCGACCGCACAGTTTGCAATTGCCATTTACGGCGGCTACTTCGGCGGCGGGATCGGCTTCCTGATGCTCGCGGCGCTGACTGTGGCCGGCCAACAGGTGCGCATGGCGGGCGCGACCAAGAACGTGCTCGCCATGACGATGAATGCATCCGCCGTGGCGGTGTTTGCTTTCTCGCCGCAGGTCAACTGGGCAGCCGTGGTGGCGCTGGGCATTGGTGGCATCGCAGGCGGATTTGCGGGCGCGTGGCTGCTGCACCGGTTGCCGGAAAAAGTGCTGCGCGGCTTCGTCGTCATCGTCGGGATCATCCTGACGGTTTGGCTGTTCATGCGCGCCTGAGTGCCGCATTTGAGGTTGGCTTGACAGCGTTTGTCCGACAGACGGTTCAGTGAATGTCTACTGTCTGCCGGGTTGCCGCGTTCCTATTGTGACGTTCGGGACGCGCAAGATGGCACGCCGCATGCGTGTCATGGAGTCCGCCCCGTTTCACAACAAGGAGAACGAGCATGCAAGCACGCAAGATGTCGAGTCTGGCCGCGGCGATCACGGTGGCCGCCTGCGCGTGGATCGGCGCGGCGCCCGCGCAGGCCCAGCAGAAGGATCACAGCGCAGTGACGGGCGTCGACAGCCAAATGGAGGGCCCACGCACCCAGGTTCAGCGCAACGCTGATGCCGCTGCCAACCCCGGCTATCACAACAATGCCACTGGCGCGCAACCCGAAGCCACGCCTGGCACGCTCAAGCAGAAAGTCCATCGTGCGCATGTGAAGACCGACAAGTGGGTCGACAAGCACGTCACGCACCGCCATGGCAAGGGCAAGACAACCGCCGAATCGTCCTCAGACCGCGCATTCTGGTCACATCGCGCCAATCAGTGCGATTCGCTGGTGGGTGAAGCCCAGCGCGTCTGCCGTGAACGCCGGTCTGAAGCTGCCGGCAGCATGCAATAACCGTCTCTTCCCATGAAAAAAGCCGACGTTTATGCGTCGGCTTTTTCATTGCGGCGATAACTGCGTCAGACGATGCCGGTGGCGTAGAACACGGCAATCACGAAGAACACGGCCAGCGTCTTGATGATCGTCACGCAGAACACATCGCGATACGCCTCGCGGTGCGTGAGGCCCGTCACGGCGAGCAGCGTGATGACGGCGCCATTGTGCGGCAGCGTGTCCATACCGCCCGACGCCATCGCTGCCACACGGTGCAAAACTTCCATCGGAATGCCCGTCGCCTGCGCGGCCTGCACAAACTGATCGGCCATCGCCGCCAGCGCGATGCTCATGCCGCCCGACGCGGAACCGGTGATGCCCGCAAGCGTGCTCACCGTCACCGCTTCATTGACCAGCGGATTCGGAATCGCGCGCAGACCATCGGCCAGCACCAGGAAACCCGGCAGCGCGGCAATCACGCCACCGAAACCGTATTCCGAAGCAGTGTTCATCGCGGCCAGCAGCGCGCCCGACACCGCCGCCTTGCTGCCTTCGGCAAAGCGGCCCTTCACGGCGCGGAAGCCGAACACCAGCACCACGATGATGCCGATCAACAGCGCCGCTTCCACAGCCCAGATCGCGGTCAGCTTGTCGGCTTCAACCGTCAGCGGCTTGGGCAGGCCCGGCAACGCAACGGTGACGATCTTGCCGTACCACGTCGGAATCCAGCGCGTGAACAGCAGGTTCATCACGCCCACCAGCACCAGCGGCGACAACGCAACGAGCGGATGCGCGAGCGTGCCGGTGTCGGCGGTCTCGGGCTCGTTCACCAGCTTGGTAAGCCCGTGGTCGTAGCCATGGCCATTGCGCACGGCCGCGCGGCGGCGCCATTCCAGATACGACATGCCGACCACGATGATGAACAGCGCGCCGATTGTGCCAAGCCACGGCGCAGCCCACGAGGTGGTGTGGAAGAACGTGGTCGGAATGATGTTCTGGATCTGCGGCGTGCCCGGCAACGAATCCATCGTGAACGAGAACGCGCCCAGCGCGATCGTGCCCGGAATCAGGCGCTTGGGGATATTGCCCTGGCGGAACATCTCCGCTGCAAACGGGTACACCGCAAACACCACCACGAAGAGCGACACGCCGCCGTAGGTCAGCAGCGCGCACACCAGCACGATGGAGAGCATCGCCCGCTTGGCCCCCACCACGCGGATGACCGACGCGACGATCGAGCGCGAAAAGCCCGACAGCTCGATGACCTTGCCGAACACCGCACCGAGCAAAAACACCGGGAAATACAGTTTGACGAAGCCGACCATCTTCTCCATGAAGATGCCGGAGAACACCGGCGCCACAGCCGATGGATCAGTCAGCAACACCGCGCCCAAGGCGGCCAACGGTGCAAACAGGATGACGCTGTAGCCGCGATACGCGGCGAACATCAGAAATGCCAGCGCAGCCAGCACGATGATGACGGACATCGACAATCTCCTCGCATGCTTTTCTTTTTAAGAGCGAAGGATTGTATGTCGCGATGCAACAGATTCCGTTACGCAATCACGCGTATTGAACTGACGGCGGAACTGGCGTTCAGCCGCGCCGGATGTGCGTCTTCGTCACGTCGACGATGACGATTCAATGACGATGCCCCCCGCCTCCTC